>CAZUKI010000295.1:1406-2651 GCA_964620785.1 uncultured Aestuariivirga sp. | reverse complement strand
GCCGCCATAGAGGTGGTTGAGGAACATTTCCTTGGTGAGGGTCGTGCCCTTGCGCAGCGAGAGCAGCTCCAGCATCTGGTATTCCTTGCCGGTGAGGTGCACGCGCTGGCCGGCAACCTCAACCGTCTTGGTGTCGAGGTTGACGAGAAGCTCGCCGGTGTGGATGACCGACTGGGCATGGCCCTTGGAGCGGCGGACGACGGCGTGGATGCGGGCCACGAGTTCGTCCTTGTGGAAGGGCTTGGTCATGTAGTCGTCGGCGCCGAAGCCCAGGCCCCTGACCTTGTCTTCAATGGCTGCGAGGCCCGAGAGAATGAGGATTGGCGTTCCAACCTTTGAAACGCGAAGCGCCTTCAGCACTTCATATCCCGACATGTCCGGAAGGTTGATGTCGAGAAGAATGATGTCGTAATCATAGAGCTTGCCGAGGTCCACGCCCTCTTCGCCCAGATCAGTGGTATAGACGTTGAAGCCTTCAGACTTCAGCATCAGCTCGATCGACTGAGCCGTCGCTGTATCGTCTTCGATCAACAAAACCCGCATTGCGAATCCCCTTTGGTGCCGCCATCGCCCCGCAACATTCCAGGAGCGTTGGCATCGACTGGTTTATCTGCCTGCCGCGCTGGCCGGCACTACGAACCGTTAACTCTAATGACCAAGATAGGCCGAGAAAGGTTAACAAAACCTAATGGGTCAGTAGTCCTGCGCGACCGCTTACCCACTACATCTTGTAGAGCCTGCGAAACCCACGCCAGATGTTGTGGATGTGCGTTGCGCCCGCTCAAAATGCTGTTCTCGCCTTGCGCCACTTGCAGTTTACCCAGCCTTAAATGTGTTTGTTCATCATGAACGCTGTTGACCGCACTCAACCCGGTCCGGATTGATTCTGCTTCTTGCAATAGAATCGATTTGGAATCGCGGTGCAAGAGTCCGGCGCAAGTGAGTTTGAGTTTGTGAGGTTCATATGCGTTCACGTGAAAGCCTTCTGAGGCTGCACCGCTTCCGCACCCAGGATGTCCGCCGCCAGGCTGCGGACATGGAATCCATGATCCAGGATCTGATGCGAAAGCATGACGAACTGGACCAGCACATCAAGACCGAGGTGCAGCGGACAGGGATCAGCGATCCCGCCAATGTCAATTATTCCATGTCGGCCAAGTCGTCACGCGTCAGGCTCGACAACCTGCTGAAGACAGTGGGCGAGCTCAAGGATCAGCATGAAGCGATCCATGAAAAGCTCAGGGA
>CAZUKI010000295.1:0-1306 GCA_964620785.1 uncultured Aestuariivirga sp. | reverse complement strand
GCCTTGCCGGCGGAGAGGAACTTGATCTCGGCGGCGAGATCCTTCGGCAAGGTAATGAAATGCCAGGCCGTGCCGGTGTCGGCCTTGTATTTCCAGACGGTCGCCTTGAAGCTGTAGGTTTTCTGCGCCACGCGGGGTCCTCAACGGATGCGGTGATGCAACAGCGACTGATAGTAGGGCATCGCCGCATCGGCGATTTCCTGCAAGGCGCCGGGCAGGGCCTCCTTCTTTGCGGCAGGCGATGATGGCCTGGCAAAACCTTCCGACTGCCAGACGGCATTGTACCAGTGCGGTGCCCAGATGCCGTCAAATGGCTTCGGGCCCTTCGGCCAGGCCAGCATGGCGTCATCAAATGCAATTCCCAACGCCGCGCAAAGCCTGCCCAGCACGGCGCGCGGGTCGGCGAGCACATCATCGGCATCGATGACGGGCGGGGCATGGCCCTGCTTCTGGGCAACCTGGTCAAAGATCTCGGCCTGCTGGACGAAGCCAATGGCATTGAGGTCCACGTCAGCCCATTTCTGTGTGTAGCTTGCCAGCACCCGGGCCGGATTACGGATCAGGAAGGCATTGCCCAATCCGTTGATGAAGCTGCGGTCATGGCCCGGCAGCATGTGGTGGGTCATGTGCTTCTGGTAGAGCAGCGGCTTTGCCGATGGCGTGGTGCAGGCCGCGACCAGCCTGTCCCAGTCGGTCTCCATGCCGGCGATGATCTCGTCGCGCATGGGGTGGTCGTGGCCGCCGGTCTTGAGCGCGAAGCCATAGAAGGGTTCGTCCCAGGCCTCGCAGTCGGGGCGGTTGCCGAATGAATACATCATCGCCGTCGAGATGTTCCGCGGGCCCGACCACATGGCGATGATCTTGTGTTCAGTCATTTTCATCCTGTCAGTTTCGTGGCGTAGAAGAACCAGCAGGCGGCAAGCGCAATGAGAATGGCAAGAGCCTTGCGGATTGTCACGGCATGGGGCGACGTCTGGAGAAATTGTGCCATGGAGCCGGCGAGCAGGGCAATGGCGCCGTGGATCGCTGTTGCCACCAGCACATAGGTTGCTGACAGCAGAATGAGTTCATTGACGATGTCGGTCTCGTTGCTGATGAACTGCGGCAGCAGTGCTGCATAGAAGAGATAGGCCTTGGGGTTCAGCACATTGCTGATGAGGCCGCGGCGAAAGGCCGGTCCGTAGCTGATGGCGGTACCGTTGCTGATATCAGAAGACTCCGACCATGCTTCCCACGCCAGGTAGAACAGGTAGAGCGTGCCGGCCCAGCGCAGGGCCTGGAACAGGGCCGGAACCTCGAGCAGGAT
>CAZUKI010000294.1:264-2652 GCA_964620785.1 uncultured Aestuariivirga sp. | reverse complement strand
GAAGAATTACTTCTTCGGAGCGTCAGCCTTCTTCTCTTCCTTCTTCTCGGCCTTTTCTTCCTTCTTCTCTTCCTTCTTCTCGGCCTTGGCTTCCTTCTTGTGATCCTTCTTGTCGGCCTTCTTCTCGGCCTTGGCTTCCTTCTTCTCTTCCTTCTTCTCAGCCTTGGCTTCCTTCTTCTCTTCCTTCTTTTCTTCCTTCTTCTCAGCCTTGGCTTCAGCCTTGGCCGGGGCAGCCGGAGCAGCCGGAGCCTGGGCGGCAACGGTCAGGGAAGCGGCGGCGAACAGGGCGGCCACGAGTGCGGAAATGGTCTTCATCGATGAATCCTTATTGAGTGAGTGATTAACGTTAGTCAGTTCAGACAGATTGCAGCCTGTCAGGAAACATAACGCGCAGCATTATAGAGGGTTGACACCCGGTTTCATAGGGGAGATCCCCTTCTTCGCGCTCCAACCCCTTCAATTTTCAGGGTTTTCCGGCTTTCCACCCCTAGGGCGGGGACGCGGATGAGTCCACGGTCCGGTGCTGTCCGGGCGCCAGCCCGTCGAGGCGGTGGGGGCCGATGGCGGCGCGGACCAGCCGCAGCGTGGGAAATCCGATCGCGGCGGTCATGCGCCGCACCTGGCGGTTCTTGCCCTCGGTCAAGACGATTTCGATCCAGCCGGTCGGTTTGTTGGCCCGGAAGCGGATCGGCGGAGTGCGGGGCCAGAGTCCCGGCGGCTCCGGAATGGGGCGGGCGCGGGCGGGCAGGGCGGCGAAATCGCCCAGGTCGATCCCGGCGGCGAGCGGGCGCAGGTCGCCGGCTTGCGGAACCCCCTCCACCTGCGCCCAGTAGGTCTTGGCCCATTTGTGCCGGGGATCGGCGATGCGCGCCTGCAAGCGGCCGTCATCGGTGAGCAGCAGCAGGCCCTCGCTGTCGGTATCCAGGCGCCCGGCCGGATACACGTGCGGGATGTCGATGAAGTCCTTGAGCGTGGGCTTGCCGCCGGATTCGCTGAACTGGCAAATCACGCCATACGGCTTGTTGAAGGCGATCAACATGCGCGCGCCAAATAAAAAACCCCTGTGGCGCGGGGCCACAGGGGTTTGACGATCGTTCCGCCGGTCAAGCGTTGTTGATGTTCGATGCCTGCTTGCCTTTGGGGCCCTGGGTCACTTCGAAGCTGACCTTCTGCCCTTCCTTCAGGGATTTGAATCCATTCATCTGGATGGCCGAAAAATGCGCGAAGAGGTCTTCGCTGCCATCGTCAGGGGTGATGAAACCGTAACCCTTGGCGTCATTGAACCACTTGACTGTTCCTGTTGCCATGCAATTGCATCCTCTTGGAAAACGGGTGGAGTGCCCCGGAAAATAGTTGTGCTATCGAGGCCGCTCCTGCGATGCTGCATGAAGAACCCGATGCCTGACTCCAATTCGCCTTTTACCGGCTTCGTTCAGCCAAGTCAAGAAACGCAGGAAATTCGCGTGTAGAAACGTTGCGTAGGTGCAAATCGCCGCCCAACATTCATCATTGCGAACCTTGAAGCGCCGGCAGCTTGCCCCTATTATTGATTTCACTCCTTGCATCAATGACATGACCACCAAACCGAAACCCGGCAGTGAGGATTCCACAGTCCTCCAGGAAAAGCCCGCGCAAACCCGCCCGCCCGCCATGTGGCAGGTGGTGATGTACAACGACGACTACACGCCGATGGAATTCGTCATCGACGTGCTGGAGCAGTTCTTCGGCCACGGGCATGAACGCGCGACGCAAATCATGCTCAAAGTGCATACCGAGGGTCGCGGCGTGTGCGGCGTGTTTCCGCGCGATGTCGCCGCCATGAAGGTCGAGCAGGTGGTCGATCATGCCCGCAAGCACCAGCATCCGTTGCGCTGCGGGATGGAAGAAGTGTGACCGCCGGCGCGGCGCGCGCTGGTCGTTGTATGCTAGTTCGGTGATGTCGGCGTTTTGGGCAATGAGCGGGCGGCAATTCGCCCCGGAAAGAAGGACACCATGATTGCGCAGGAACTCGAAGTCAGTCTCCACAAGGCGTTTGTCGAAGCGCGCTCCAAGCGGCATGAATTCATCACCGTGGAGCACCTGCTGTTGGCGCTGCTCGAGAACCCGTCCGCGCAGGAGGTGCTCAAGGCCTGCGCGGCCAAGCTCGACGAGCTGCAGAAGGCGCTGACCGAGTTCATCGAGCAGCACACGCCCATCGTGGCCGGCGACGGCGACGTGAACACCCAGCCCACGCTGGGCTTCCAGCGCGTGATCCAGCGCGCCATCCTCCACGTGCAGTCTTCGGGCAAGAAGGAAGTGACCGGCGCCAACGTGCTGGTGGCCATCTATGGCGAAAAGGATTCCCACGCGGTCTATTTCCTGCACCAGCAGGGCGTCTCGCGGCTGGAC
>CAZUKI010000294.1:0-254 GCA_964620785.1 uncultured Aestuariivirga sp. | reverse complement strand
CTTCATTTCCCACGGCATTGCCAAGGCCGCGCCGGCCGCCGAGAAAAAGGAGGAGGCCGAAGGCGAAACCAACGAAGCCGAGCAATCCGGCGGCGCGCTAGAGAGTTTCACCCTCAACCTCAACCAGATGGCGACCGACGGCAAGATCGATCCGCTGATCGGGCGCGAACTGGAGGTCGAGCGCGTGATTCAGATCCTCTGCCGGCGCCGCAAGAACAACCCGCTGCTGGTGGGCGAGGCGGGCGTGGGCAAGA
>CAZUKI010000293.1:0-2700 GCA_964620785.1 uncultured Aestuariivirga sp. | reverse complement strand
GAGTCGCACCGTGGTATGGCGACGGCAAGTCCCTCCGGCACCGATCGAGAGCCGCAAGGGGGCGATTCTCTCCGCCGACTCCCCCTCCCCAGCCGCTTTCGGCGGCAGCCCGCCTCCCTGGCCTGCTTCCGCCCTGCAAATATATTATGGTGTGCTCCGATGATTGCCTCTTGACGCCTGTCAAGCATCGCCAGCGCAGTTATCCCCCACCGTCATCAAACTGTGCCTTAAGTGCCGAATCCGGCTTGAGCTTCGCCGCAGAATCGTACGATCATCCAGTCACTCAAGGAGATACGGCGGGCAACCTACTATAGCTAGTATTAACCTCTCGTTAACACACTAGCTATTGACGAAAAGGCAGGGTTGCCTTAGAGTATGTCCCTAGGTTCGTGAGGCCAAAAGGTGGGTAACCGAGTGGGTTAGGCAAGAGGCCTTGCTCTAGTCCCTGCGTCACGAACCTGGGGGCGAAAATCGCCAAAACAGGAAGTTGTGTTGAACACGGGTTGGGCAAATCCGTGGGCGCTTGCGTGCGTCCATGGGTCAAAAAGAACAATTGGAAGGGCGACTATATAATGAAGATCGAGCGGCGGTACACCACGGAAGGCAAGGATGCATATGATGGCATCGACTTCCGCAAGGCGGTGAGCGAAATCAAGAACCCGGATGGATCGATTGTCTTCCGGCTGGAGGACATTGAGGTCCCCGCCGCCTGGTCGCAGGTGGCAACCGACATTCTCGCCCAGAAGTACTTCCGCAAGGCCGGCGTGCCCAAGGCCCTGAAGCGCATCGAGGAGGAAACCGTTCCCTCCTGGCTGTGGCGCTCGGTGGAGGATGATTCTGCCAGCGAAGGCCTGTCCACCAAGGAACGCCTGACCGGCGAACGTTCCGCCAAGCAGGTATTCAACCGCCTGGCCGGCACCTGGACCTATTGGGGCTGGAAGGGCGGCTATTTCGACAGCGAAGGTGACGCCCGCGCCTTCTATGACGAGCATTGCGCCATGCTGGCCCGCCAGATGTGCGCGCCCAACTCACCGCAGTGGTTCAACACCGGCCTGCACTGGGCCTATGGCATCGATGGCCCCGGCCAGGGCCATTATTATGTGGACCACGAGACGGGCAAGCTCACCCGCTCGAAGTCTGCCTATGAACATCCTCAGCCCCATGCCTGCTTCATCCAGTCCATCTCCGATGACCTGGTGAACGAAGGCGGCATCATGGACCTCTGGGTGCGCGAGGCCCGCCTGTTCAAATATGGCTCCGGCACCGGCTCCAACTTCTCTTTCCTGCGTGGCGAGGGCGAAAGGCTTTCGGGCGGCGGCAAGTCGTCGGGCCTCATGTCCTTCCTCAAGATCGGTGACCGCGCGGCGGGCGCCATCAAGTCGGGTGGCACCACGCGCCGCGCCGCCAAGATGGTGGTCGTTGACGTCGATCACCCGGATATCGAGCAGTATGTCGACTGGAAGGTGAAGGAAGAGGAGAAGGTTGCCTCTCTCGTCACCGGCTCCAAGATCGTCCGCAAGCACCTCACCGCCATCATGCGGGCCTGCGTCAACTGCGAAGGCCCGAACGGTGACTGCTTCGAGATCGAGAAGAACCCGGCCCTGAAGCGCGCCGTCAAGGACGCGCGCCGCAACATGGTGCCCGACAACTATATCAAGCGCGTCATCCAGTTTGCGCGCCAGGGCTACAGCGACATCCAGTTCGACACCTATGACACCGACTGGGATGGCGAAGCCTATCGCACCGTTTCCGGCCAGAACTCCAACAATTCGGTGCGCGTCACCGACGCCTTCCTCAAGGCCGTCGAGACCGATGGCGACTGGAACCTCAATGCCCGCACCGCCAACAAGGTCATCAAGACCCTGAAGGCCCGCGCCCTGTGGGACAAGATCGGCTATGCCGCCTGGGCCTCGGCCGATCCCGGCATCCAGTTCCATTCGACGATCAATGACTGGCACACCTGCAAGGCCTCGGGCGACATCCGCGCCTCGAACCCCTGCTCGGAATACATGTTCCTCGACGACACGGCCTGCAACCTTGCCTCGCTCAACCTTTTGCAGTTCCGCAAGGCTGACGGCAGCTTCGACGTGGCCTCCTACGAGCACGCAACGAGGCTGTGGACCATCGTCCTCGAGATCTCGGTGCTGATGGCCCAGTTCCCGTCGAAGGAAATCGCCCGGCTCTCCTATGAGTACCGCACCCTCGGCCTCGGCTTTGCCAATATCGGCGGCCTGCTGATGACCGCCGGCATTCCCTATGACAGCCATGAAGGCCGCGGCATTTGTGCTGCGATCTCGGCCATCATGACCGGCGTTGCCTATGCCACCTCGGCCGAAATGGCCAAGGAGCGCGGCCCCTTCCCCGGCTTTGCCAAGAACCGCGAGCACATGCTCCGCGTCATGCGCAACCATCGCCGTGCCGCCTATGGCGCCGCAGTGGGCTATGAAGGCGTAGCGACGCCACCCGTGCCGCTCGACGAGAACGACCTGCCCGACACCTCGCTTGCCGCAGCAGCCCGCCGGGCCTGGGACAACGCGGTGGAACTGGGCGAGGCCCACGGTTACCGCAATGCCCAGGCGACTGTCGTTGCCCCGACCGGCACCATCGGCCTTGTCATGGATTGCGACACGACCGGCATCGAGCCCGACTTCGCGCTGGTGAAGTTCAAGAAGCTGGCCGGCGGCGGCTACTTCAAGATCA
>CAZUKI010000292.1:0-2709 GCA_964620785.1 uncultured Aestuariivirga sp. | reverse complement strand
GCAGGGAGACAGCGATGTCAGACTTTTCATTTCTCGCCACGATCATCGTGGGTTTCGGTGGGCTTGTTGCCCTCATCTGGCTCATCCTCGAGCAGCGCGAGAAGGGGCGGGCGGCGGCAGGGCAAGCCAGACATTCCTTCATCCGCCTGGTCTTCGCGGCCATTGCACTCCTGGTGATGCTTTTCAGTGGCGGCTGCGCGCTGGTCTTCATTCCGGACGCCCTGAAGGGCAACCAGTATGTGAGCTTCGAGGCCATTGCCGCGCTAGCTGGCATCCCCTTCGTGGTCGCCCTCCTGATCTTCTGGCTTGCCATGCGAAGGGGAGCGAAGGCTGCTGGTGACAGCGCCAGCAGGCCTGAGTAAACAGGCGCGAAGCGAGGGGGATCCGGATGTTTGCAGAACTGTCGAGAGAATGGGCCGAGCTATTCACGCTCGGTGCGCTGACGACGCTCGTCATCCTGACGGCGCTTGAAACCGTCCTCGGCTTTGACAACCTGCTCTACATCTCGATCGAGGCCAAGCGCACCGCGCCGGAAAAGCAGGCCTATGTACGCCGCGTCGGCACGCTGCTGGCAATCCTTCTGCGCATCGTCCTGCTCTTCGTCGTGCTGTGGCTGATAGCACTTTTCCAGTCGCCGTGGTTCGAGGTCAATATACCGTGGCTGCATGCACAGTTTTCCGGCCATGCCCTGATCGTGCTGGCGGGTGGTCTCTTCCTCATCAAGACAGCCATGACCGAAATCCGCCACATGCTGTCGGTTGACGATCTGGCGCATGGCGAGGACAAGGCTCCGAAGCACCGCACGGTGGCGCTGGCGCTGGTGTGGATCGTGCTCATGAACATCGTGTTCTCCTTCGACACGGTGTTGTCGGCGGTGGCGCTGACCAAGAACTTCCTCGTCATGTCGCTGGCCATCATCATTTCAGGCGCGCTCATGGTGTTCCTTGCCGACCATGTGGCGAACTTCCTGCAGAAGAACAGGCTTTACGAAGTGCTTGGCCTTTTCGTGCTGCTGCTTGTGGGCCTGATGCTCACCGCCGAGGGCGCGCATATCGCCCATCTCGACATCTTCGGCTACGAGATCCACCCGATCGAGAAATCAACCTTCTACTTCGTGCTGGCGGCGCTGGTGATCGTCGACATCCTGCAGGGGCGCTACCAGAAGAAACTCGACAGCGAGAAGAAGGCCGCCGGCACGCACTGACCGCCGCGCGTCCGGCGCTGGCGTCAGCGGGATTTTTCTCCGGCGCGGCTGAAGACATAGGCACCCGACGCCGAGATGATGGCGATGCCGAGCCAGGTCCAGATGTCGGGAAAGTCACCGAACACCGCCATGCCGAACAGCACCGCGGCGAGGATCTGGAAGTAGGTGAAGGGCGCAAGAGTGTTGGCGGGGGCCAGCGCGAAGGCCTTGGTGAGGAAGTACTGGCCAAGGCCGAAAGTTGTGCCAAGGCTGAGGGAAAGCAGCCAGCCGGTTGTATCGAGCGGGCGCCAGTCCATCGCCGCGAGGGGCAGGGTCACTATCGTTCCCACCAGCAGGGTCCAGGCCAGCGTCGCGCTGGTCGTCTCGCCCAGCGTGGCGAGCCGCCGCGACAGCAATTGCAGCAGGGCATAGAAAATGGCGGCAAGTGCGGGAAAGACCGCATAGGCGGAGAACTGCGAGAGGCCGGGGCGGGCGACAATGAGAACACCGAGAAAGCCGAGGGCGACGGCGATCCAGGCCCTGAAGCCGGGGTGCTCGCCCAGCATCCAGGCTGAAACCGCCACCACGAGGAAGGGGGCGGCAAAGAGAATGGTCGTGGCCTCGGCGAGGGGCATGTATTTCACGGCGAGGACCATGAGGCTGCCCACCGCAACTGGCGTCAGGCCGCGGACAATCTGGAACAGCGGATGGCGCGTTGCATAGAGCGCCTTCCATTTGCCGGGACCATTGATGGCCAGCACCGCGGCGAGCGGGACGATGTAGCGGGCGAGGACGATCTGTCCGAAGGACTGGTGTTCGACGAGGAGCTTGCTGAGGCCATCGACGAGGCCAAAGAATGTGACGGAAGCGACGAGAAAGACGATTCCGCGCAGGACGCCGGCGCGCGGGGAGGATTGAATCATGGCCGGAGATTGTGCGCCCGCCGCTGCATTTGCAAGGTGGGTGGCGTTTGGCCGCTGCCGGGGCGTTGTCTGCCGCGCCAACAATCGCGCTTGCGGGCATATACATAACATGTTATATAACACCTTATAGGAACTGCCGCATGGTTGAAGATTTCGTCCGCGCCACCGGTTATCTGTCACTGGGAAGCCGCTTCCGGCGCATTGGTGAACGCCTGCAATCCGATGTGCAGAAGCTTGCCCAGCGCGAAGGCATCGATGTGCCGATCCCGTTTTTCCCGGCGCTGACAGCCATCCACCACGCCGGAACCCTGACGGTCGGCGGCCTTGCCGAGGCGATGGGCGTTGCCCAGCCCGGCGTCACGCGCAGCCTTGCCCAGATGCAGGCCCTGGGCCTCGTGAAGTCAGCGCGCGACAAGGCCGACCAGCGCCAACGCAACATCACCTTGACGCGAAAGGGCGAAGACCTCGTGCTGCGCACCCACAAGGACCTGTGGCCGCGGGTGAGGAAGGCCGTGACGGAAATGTGCGGCGGGCTTGAGGGCTCGCTCCTCGACCAGTTGAACCAGCTTGAAGATGAACTTGTGCGCCTGCCTCTCGACAAGC
>CAZUKI010000291.1:0-2776 GCA_964620785.1 uncultured Aestuariivirga sp. | reverse complement strand
GTGATCGGCTTCACGGGCGACAAGGCCAACACCTACGCCAGTGCCGAGGCGATGTTTGCCGCGCACCGCGTCCAGACCCTGGCCCCGTGGTGGACCCGCATTCAAGAATCCGCCGACATCAACCTGCTGACCGACGACGAGCGCAAGCAGGGCTATTACTTCAAGCACATCGCCAGCGGCCTGCTGCTGGCCACGGCAAAGGATCAGGGCGAAGTCTTCGCCAAGGCGCTTGGCTCTGGTGGCTCACCAGCTTGGATGACTCAAGACGAAGTGCGCGAGCTGCTGGAACTGGACCCATTTGGCGGCGAGGCCGCAAAACTGCCGCCGCGTGTTGCGGCACCCGCCCGCGCGCCCGCGCCGGCAAACCCCTGAAAGGGAAATCATGGAACTGCGATACATCGAGCGCCCCTTCGAGGTGAAGGCGGTGCAGGAAGACGGCACCTTCGAGGGCTACGGCTCCATTTTCGGCAACGTCGATTCCTACAAGGAGATCGTCGCCGCCGGCGCATTCGCCGAGTCGCTGATGCAGTGGAAGGAGTCCGGCCGCCTGCCGCCCGTGCTGTGGCAGCACCGCTCCGGCGAGCCGATCGGCCCCTTCGTGGAAATGGCCGAGGACGGCGTCGGCCTGAAGGTCAAGGGCCAGCTGCTGGTGGATGACGTCCAGCGCGCCAAAGAGGCTCGGGCGCTGATGAAGGCCAAGGCTGTGAACGGCCTCTCCATCGGCTTCGTCACCCGCGAAGACAGCTTCGACCGCGTGACGGGCATCCGCACTCTGAAGAAAGTCGATCTCTGGGAAGTGTCCGTCGTGACCTTCCCCGCCAATCCCGCCGCACAGATCAGCTCAGTCAAGAGCGCGATTGACGGCATTCAAACGTATGCCGAAGCAGAGTCCTTCCTTCGTGAGGTCGGCAGGCTCAGCAAGGCGGATGCGACGGGCTTCATTGCCCGTTTCAAGTCCCTGGGCGGTCGGAGTGAGTCCGACGAGCTGGGCGCGCTGGCGGCGGCAATTGAGCGCCGCACAGCACAACTCCGGCGCTGAAAAGCGCAGACCGCAAAACCAGCCGCCTCCGGGCGGCTTTTTCATTCCCGAAAGGAAAGACCATGGAACTGAAAGACCTGTCCGAAAAGTGGGACAAATACGCCGAAGCGCAAACCACGCACCAGAAGCTGGTGGACGAGCGCATTGCCAAGCTCGAAAAGGGCGAATCTCTGGCCGATGTCGAAGCGAAGCTGGCCAAGGCCAATGACGCCATGACAGCGCTGGAAAAGGAAGTCAAGGAACTGTCCCTCAAGGGTCAGCGCCCTGGCCAGACCGCTGAGAAGGCCGAAGCTGCCGAGCTGGCGCTGAAGTCGTTCAACCTGCGCTTGCAGGCCAATGCGATGGAAGCTGGCAAGTCCTTCGCGCCAGTCACCGCCGACCAGTACGCCGAATACAAGGCGGCACAGGACAAGTACCTGCGCAAGGGCATTGACGGCCTGACCGAAGCCGAAAAGAAGACCATCAACGTCGGCACTTCCACGCAGGGCGGCTACCTGGTGGGCGAAGAGATGGAAGCGGGCATTGACCGCGTGGTGCAGCGTTACAGCGCCATGCGTCAGGTGGCCCGCGTCATCCCTATTGGCTCTGCCAGCTACAAGAAGCTGGTCAAGGTCACGGGCACCTCTGGCGCATCGCGCGGCGGCGAGAACACCACGCCCAGCAACGGCACTTCGCCGGGCTGGGTGGAACTGGAATTCAAGCCGGGCACCTACGTCAGCGAGCAGCGCATCACCTCCGAGGCCCTGGAAGACGCCACGCAAGACGTGGGCGCCGACCTGGAAATGGAGATGGGCATCGAGTTTGCCGAGATGGAGGGCACCGACTTCATTTCCGGCAACGGCGTGAACGGTCCACGCGGCCTGACGGACTACACGAACGTGGCGAACGCCTCGTATTCTTGGGGTAACGTCGGCTACGTGGCATCGGGCAACGCGTCGAGCTGGGCCGCGTCCAATCCGTCTGACTACCTGATTGACCTGGTGCACGCGCTCAAGCGGCAATACCGAGCCGGCGCGTCATTCCTGATGAACGACGCCACGCTGGGCTCCATTCGCAAGCTGAAGGACGGCCAAGGCAATTACCTGTGGGGCATGACCAAAGAGAGCTTCATGGCCGGCGCCGTGGGCACCCTGCTGGGCTACAACGTCGTCACCGACGACTTCATGGCCGACATCGGCGCCAACGCCTACCCAATCGCCTTCGGCGACTTCAAGCAGGCGTACTACGTGATCGAGCGCAAGGGCATCGCTGTCCTGCGTGACCCGGCCACGGCCTTCCCGCACGTTCGTTTCTTGGCCCGTCGCCGTGTCGGCGGTGGCATCGCCAAGTTCGAGGCCGTCAAGCTGTTCAAGATCGCCACGTCCTGATCGGCCAGCCGCTGGCCGAAAGGCTGGCGGCATCAAAAACCATTTTCAAGGAATCCATCATGAAAGACCTATTGAACAACATCGACGTGAAGCGGGTGATCAGCCCCGTCTCCGTATCCGACACGACCGCGCAGGTCGGCCAGATCATCGATCGCAAGGGCTTTGACGGCCTGACCTACCTGATCGCAACCGGCTCCATTGCCGATGCAGACGCCACCTTCACGGTCCTGCTGGAAGAAGGCGATGCCTCCAACCTGTCGGACGCGGCGGCCGTGGCTGACGCGGACCTGATTGGCACCGAGGCACTTGCCGGGTTCCAGTTTGACGACGACAACGAATGCCGCAAGCTGGGCTACAAGGGCAGCAAGCG
>CAZUKI010000290.1:0-2783 GCA_964620785.1 uncultured Aestuariivirga sp. | reverse complement strand
GCGCCCTAGTTCGCCTCCACATATGCCTTGAGGTTGGCAAGGCCCTTCTCGAAGTCGGGCCCGATCATCCGATCGAACACCAGCCCGAACCATCTTTCAATGATGTTGCGCAGCGGCGCGTCAAAGGCCCAGTCCACTTTCGTGCCGCCGTCCTGGCCGGCAAGGTTCATGGTTCCCGTGGCCTGCCCCATCTCGCCGAAGTCGAGGGCAACGACGACCTGCTTGTTGGCAACGAAGCCGATGGTCTGCTGCGAGCCCGAGCCGACATTGGGATGCTGCGATGACCAGGTCATCTTCTGGCCAACGCCCGGTCCATCACCTTCGAAAGTGACGCTCATCTGTGGATCGAGCGCGAACCACGGCGACCAGGCCTGTGACTGCCGCAGGTCCGAAATCACCGCAAAGACCTTTTCCGGTTCCGCATTGATCAGGGCCGAGCGGCTGACATGGGCCTTGTCCGGCAGCACGAAACCACCTGCCACGAACACCAGGAACAGCCCCAGCAGGGTATAGAATACCGAGAGGGCAAGTTTCTTCATGACGGCCTCGACGAGTTGCACTGGTGGCAGGGGCCCAATCTTGCTATCGCAACCGCCTCAAGGCAAGGAAAGACCGTGGCCCATTCACCAGCTCTCACCGTCATGATCGCCGCAGTCCGCAAGGCTGCCCGCGGCGTGCAACGCGACTTCGGCGAAATTGCAAGTCTGCAGGTTTCGCAAAAAGGCCCCGGCGATTTCGTCACCGCGGCCGACAAGAAATGCGAGCGCGTTCTGCGCGAGGAATTGACCAAGGCCCGCCCCGGCTATGGCATTCTTGGCGAAGAGGAAGGCGAGAGCAAGGGCACGGACCCCGAGCACCGCTTCATCATCGACCCCATCGACGGCACCTCGAATTTCATGCACGGCCTGCCCTTCTTTGCGGTCACGGTGGCGCTGGAACGCAAGGGCGAGATCATCGCCGGCGTGACCTACAATCCCATCAGCGATGAGCTGTTTCATTCAGAGCGCGGCCAGGGCGCCTTCATGAACAACAGGCGCATGCGCGTCGCTGCCCGCCGCAACCTCCATGAGGCGCTGGTTTCCACCAACATCCCCCACATGGGCCAGAAAAGGCACGTGAACCATCGCAACGAGATCGCCGTGATGCAGGCCAAGGCCATGGGCGTCAGGGCCCTGGGTTCGGCGGCGCTGGAACTTGCCTATGTAGCGGCTGGGCGTCTCGACGGCGCCTGGTGCCATGATCTCAATCCCTGGGACATGGCGGCGGGCCTTCTCCTGGTGCGCGAGGCCGGTGGTTTTGTGTCACAGATCGAGGCCGAGGGTGATCCCCTCAATTCCGGTGAATATCTTGCGGGCAACGCCGATCTGCTGCCGCAACTTCGCGCCGCCCTGGCCGAAGCGCGCCGCCTCTGAAAAAGCAAAAGCCGCGAAGGTCATTCGCGGCTTCATGGATTTGAAGGAACCGGGGCTCAGAAGCTCGGGCGTGGTGCGCCCTGGCCAGGACGGCGGGGCTTCTCGACCTTCTTGGGGGCTGGCAGCAGGCCTTCGCGCTGCAACTTCTTGCGCGCCAGCTTGCGCGAGCGGCGAACCGCTTCGGCCTTTTCACGGGCCTTCTTCTCGGATGGCTTTTCGAAGTGATCGCGAAGCTTCATTTCGCGGAAGATGCCTTCACGCTGCATCTTTTTCTTCAGGACCTTCAGGGCCTGGTCAACATTGTTGTCACGGACGACGACTTGCAAGAACAACCTCGGAAAATGTGAGTTAAATGACCGAAATGGCCCCAACGGGCCATTCATTGGCGGTGCTCCTAGCACACGCGCCAACCCCTGTCGAGGGTCAAGTCACTGAACGCCGGGGTCATTCCCGTTGCCCGGAAACGGCGGCACGGAGCCTGTTCACATGCCCCATCTTGCGGCCCGGCCGGGCCTGCGCCTTGCCATAAAGGTGCAGCACGGCACCGGCTTCGGCAGCAATCTCCCGCCAGGCGTCCACATCATCACCCAGCAGGTTGGTCATCACCACGTTGGCGTGGCGCTTGGGGCTGCCCAGCGGCCAGCCGGCGACGGCACGGATATGCTGCTCGAACTGCGAGACAAGGCAGGCGTCCATGGTCCAGTGGCCCGAGTTGTGAACACGGGGCGCGATTTCATTCACATAGAGCACATCGCCGCCCACGAAGAACTCGACCGCCATGACACCGGCATAATCCAGCGCCTCTGCCAGGCGTTTGGCCACATAGGCCGCTTCCGTTGCAATTTCCGCGGCGATTTGCGCAGGCACGGTCGAGGTGTGGAGAATGTGATTGCGGTGGACATTTTCCGTGACGTCAAAGACCTCAGAACGGCCGTTGAGGTCGCGTGCGATGATGACCGATATCTCGCGGTCAAACGCCACGAAGCGTTCGTAGATGGCAGACTGACCAGCGATTGCTGCCCAGGCCGG
The DNA here is from genome assembly GCA_964620785.1 of uncultured Aestuariivirga sp. GTDB lineage: Bacteria > Pseudomonadota > Alphaproteobacteria > Rhizobiales > Aestuariivirgaceae > Aestuariivirga. Next base: position 342 of record CAZUKI010000290.1, on the reverse strand, counting down.
AGCACAATCCGCAGCCCCATTAATCATGGCCTGGCCCTTGCCGTCATAGCCGAAGCGTGTGGTCTTCAGGATGCCGGGTGCACCGATTGTAGCGACGGCCCCGGCCAGTTCATCAGCCGTATTCACCGCAGCGAACTGCGCTGTCAGGGCGCCGAGTTTTCGCGCCAGGGTTTTTTCGCTGATCCTGTCTTGCGCAACGGCCAGCGCCTTTGCGCCGGGCCGCACCGGCACGCGCGCCTCGAGAAAGGCAACCGTCGCCGCCGGAACATTCTCGAATTCATAGGTCACGACATCGACGCTTTCAGCGAAGGCTGCCAGTGCCTGCTCGTCGTCATAGGCACC
>CAZUKI010000289.1:0-2793 GCA_964620785.1 uncultured Aestuariivirga sp. | reverse complement strand
GCACCTTGTCGGCGATGGGATCGAGCATGCGTCCGAGCGACGATTGCAGCTGCCACTTGCGTGCCAGATAGCCGTCGAAGAAATCACTGATGGCGGCAAGGATGAAGATGGCAAGCGCCCACCAGCGCGCCGCGTTGCCACCCCACATCAGGAGGCCGGCGACCAGCGGCACGGCAGCGATCCGCCCATAGGTCAGCATGTTGGGAAGGTTCCACACCTTGGACCCGCGCATGTTGTAACGGAACTGGCTCTGCGTCTTTGTCACGGCCTGATCATTGCCCATCGCTGTGAAAATAATCGTAAATGGACTGCGCCAACTGTTTGCTCACGCCACTCACCGCCGCCAGGTCGCCAACCCCGGCGCGCGCTATGGCTTTCGCTGATCCAAAGCTCTGGAGCAAGGCTTTCTTGCGCGTAGGGCCTATGCCCGGAATGTCATCCAGTGGGTTGACGCCGATGGCCCGCTGCCGCCGCGCCCGGTGGCTGCCGATGGCAAAACGATGCGCCTCGTCCCGCAGCCGCTGCACATAATAGAGAACGGGGTCGCGCGCCTCGAGCATGAAGGAGGTTTTGCCCGGCACGAAGAAGTGCTCACGGCCAGCATCCCTGTCCGGTCCCTTGGCCACTCCAACCACTGGCACATCCGTCACGCCCAATTCCTCCAGCACTTTCAGCACGGCGCTGACTTGTCCCTGCCCGCCGTCGATCAGCAGCAGGTCCGGCCACTGGCTTTCGCTTTCCCCGGTGCTGCTTTCCTCAAGCAGCCTGGTGAAGCGGCGCGTCAGCATTTCCCGCATCATCCCGAAGTCGTCGCCGGTCGGCTCCTGCTTCATGTTGAACTTGCGATACTGCGATTTCATGAAGCCTTCAGGCCCCGCCACCACCATGCCGCCCACCGCATGGGCGCCCTGGATGTGCGAGTTGTCATAGATCTCGATCCTCGCCGGTGGCTGCTCCAGGCCGAAGGCCTTGGCAACGCCGTCCAGCAACCGTGCCTGACTGGCCGATTCAGCGAGCTTCCGCCCCGCCGCTTCGCGGGCATTGGTCGCGGCATGGTCGGTCAGGCCCTTCTTTTCACCGCGCTGCGGTGTCAGGACCTCGACCTTGTAGCCCGCATGTTCGCTGAACGCCTGGCTGTAAAGCTCCTGCTCCTCGATCGCCTCCGACAGCAGGACGAGCTTCGGCAGGGGCCGGTCGTCATAGAACTGGCCGATAAAGGCCGCGAGCACCTCCGCCTGGCTCACCGACTTGTCGGTCCGTGGAAAATAGGCGCGGTTGCCCCAGTTCTGGCTGGAGCGGAAGAAGAACACCTGCACGCAGGTGATCCCGCCGTCCTGGGCGATGCCGAAGACATCCGCCTCATCCACCCCCTGCGGGTTGATGCCCTGCGATTGCGTGACGAAGCTCATGGCCTGGATGCGGTCGCGGTAGCGAGCCGCCTGCTCGAAATCGAGGGCCTCGGACGCCTGTTCCATGCGCGCCGCCAGTTCGGCCTTGACGGGACCGCCCCCACTTTCAAGGAAACTCTCAGCTTCCTCAGCCAACTGATTGTAATCGTTTTCAGAAATGAGACCGACACAGGGTGCCGAACAGCGCTTGATCTGGTGCAGCAGACAGGGCCTCGTGCGGTTCTCGAAAACCGAATCCGTGCAGGTGCGCAGGAGAAAGGCCTTCTGCAGGGTGTTGATGGCCTGGTTCACTGCCCCGGCCGAGGCAAAGGGACCGAAGTAGCGGCCCTTCCGGTTGCGCGCCCCCCGGTGCTTCACCAGTTGCGGCGCCACATGGTCATGGGCGATCAGGATATAGGGAAAGCTCTTGTCGTCGCGCAGGATGACGTTGAAGCGCGGCTTCAGCTTCTTGATCAGGTTGCTTTCCAGAAGCAGCGCCTCGGCCTCGGTGGCCGTGGTCACGAACTCCATGTTGCAGGTCAGCGATATCATCAGGGCAATGCGGTTGTTGTGCCCCTGCCCGCGCGCATAATTCGAAACCCGGTTCTTCAGGTTGCGCGCCTTGCCGACATAGATGACGTCGCCCTTGGCGTCATACATGCGGTAAACGCCGGGCTTGCCGGGCAGCCGCGTGACGAAATCACGGATGAGCTCGGTGCCTTCAAGCTTGCTGGTTTCAGACTCGGACATGGACCCCATGTAGTAGCACCTGAGGCCCAGACAATGACAGCAGCAGGAAGCTAGCGGCTACGCTCGATCTCCACGCCCACGCTGCGGGCATTGGCAATGATATCGGGCTTTTCCACCCTGACCCTGGCCGCCACCACCCGGCCATCCTTGAGGCAGGCCTCGGCGATCTTCTCGCACAGGGTTTCGACGAGGTTGATGTGGCCCGCGGCGAGAATGGCCTCCACCTTCTTCACCACGACCTCATAGGAGACGACGTGGCTGATGTCGTCGTCGCCTGATCCTTCCTTGACCGAAAGATCGATGTTGATGATCACCCGCTGCGGCGCGAGCTTTTCCTGCTCATAGATTCCGATCAGCGCCATGCAATCAAGGTCACGGACAAAAACGTGGCGCAGCCTCTGCGCGGCGCTGGCGACATGCTGTGAAAAACTCGGCTTCTTGCTCATTCCTCGACCTCGGTCACGTCCGGCGTCTGCCACACCAGGTGTTGTCCGCCATCCAATGCGATCATCTGCCCTGTAAGGGCAGGCTGTGACAGGATGAACAAGGCGGCGGCGGAAATCTCCTCGGGGCTGGTGCCACGTCCCAGCAGCGTCAGCCGCGCCTGCTTGGCAAACTCCGCCTCGTCCATGCGCACGGAAGGAAGTGCGGGGCC
>CAZUKI010000288.1:0-2793 GCA_964620785.1 uncultured Aestuariivirga sp. | reverse complement strand
CATCGCGATAGGCCGGGGCACCCAATTGATAGATGAGCCTGCGCAATTCATTCGCCCGCATGGCGGCCGAAAGCTCTGGCGCCCCGTGCAGCGCCTCGATCCGTTCCGCTTCGGCATTGGACAGCCGGAAATGTTCCTTCAGCGTCAGCGGTTCCCGCGACAATGCATAAAGCCTCAGGATACCATCAGGCGGAAGGCGGCTGATGGTCCGCCAGTCCTCCGTGTGCGGAAGAACATGCCGCAGGATGCCGGCCTTTGCCATGACCTTGAGGGTCGGCACTGCCCCTGCTGCTGCCAGCAGCTTCAGCATTTCCTGGCGCAGCCGTTCCGCCGACAGGCCCTTGATCCCCGCCCGCAATTGCCTGCAGGCCTTGAGGCCCACTGCATCCGGCACGCCCTTGCCATAGCGGGCATGGAAGCGGAAGAAACGCAGGATGCGGAGATAGTCCTCCTTGATGCGCGCCGCGGCACTCCCCACAAAGCTCACGCGCCGTCGCAGGATATCTCCGTAACCATTTGTAAAATCGTATATTTTTCCAGACGCATCGGCATAGAGGGCGTTCATGGTGAAGTCGCGGCGGCGGGCGTCGGCGGCCCAGTCGCCGGTGTAGGCCACGACCGCCCGGCGGCCATCCGTCGACACATCTTGGCGCAAGGTCGTGACCTCGAAGCTCCGCCCCTTGTTCACGACTGTCACGGTGCCGTGCTCGATGCCGGTCGGATGCACGGCCATGCCCTTCGCCGTGAAGGCCGCCGTCATGACATCAGGCGCGAGCGTCGAGGCGAGATCAACTTCCGTCACCGCTTCGCCGAGCAAGGCGTTACGGACTGCACCACCAGCGACCCGCGCTTCGCCGCCTGCTTCGGCAATGGCGGCCATCACCTGCTGCAGGCGCGGTTCCTTCAGCCATTTCGCCCGCGCGAGGGACGGCAGCTTAGGTGCCCGCGGCATGGAGCCTGTCTCCGAGGTTCTTGATCATCCCTGCCGTTGCTCCCCAGATGTAGCGCTCTCCGAAGTGGTAAGCATAGTAGTGGCGGGTCAACCCATTCCACTCCCGCGTATGGGTTTCACAATTACCCCGGTCGAGCAGGAAGGAAAGCGGCACCTGGAACACCTCGTCAACTTCGCCGGGGCGCGGCGCCACCGCAAAGCCGTCTGTCAGCAACGCCACCACCGGCACCACGAAATAACCCGTGACGGTGAGATAGCCATCGAGAAAGCCGAGCACATTCACATGTGACGCAGGAAGGCCCGTCTCCTCCTCTGCTTCGCGCAGGGCCGCGGCAAGCGCACTTTCTCCCGGATCGATGCGCCCGCCCGGAAACGAGATCTGCCCCGCGTGCCGGCTCAGGCCGCCATGGCGTTGGGTGAGAAAGACCTGCAATGATCCTGCCTGCTCGATGAGCCCGACGAGCACCGCCGCCGCCTTCGGCTGCACGCCCTCCGGGATCATGCGCGCCTTGACGTTCATGTCGTCGTCACTGTGATCCCATGTTTCGGGTGCATCGCTGCGAAGGGCCCGCCTTGCAGCTTCGGCAAATGTGTTTGCGGTATAGTCTGTCACGCGAGGCCGACTTCGCTGGCAGGCTTCATGCGGAAGAATGTGCCGCACGACCAGACTCCATAGAAGCCGTCCTGCACGGTGCCGAGCGCCACCAGATCATAGAACAGGCTGCGTGCCACCAGCGCCTCGAGGTTTGACCTAACAAGAATGTAAGGTTTAAGGCCGAGTGTTCCTTCCTCGTCGGCAAAGCGCAAGGGATGCGCCTCGTTCACCATGACGTGATCGTCACAATTCGTCTCAAAGGAAATGCACTGCGCCTCGCCCATGCCTTCAACGCTCATGCGGATTGCGAGAAAGGGTGCATCGTCAACGCGGATGCCACACTTCTCGACCGGCGTGACGAGATAATATTTACCATCGTCATCGCGCCGCAGAACCCTTGAAAACAGCGTGTAGAGCGGCTTCCTGCCGATCGGCGAGTTCATGTAGAACCAGGTGCCGTCAGCGGCGATCCGCAAGTCGATGTCACCGCAGAAGGGCGGGTTCCAGATATGCACCGGCGGCAGGTTTTTTCCCGCGCCCGCCGCTTCCTTCAGGCCCGCCAAGGGATTGCTAGCATCTCTTTGAACAGCCATGATTGTTCCGCCGGAAGGGATTCGCCCAGACGGCGATGACATGCCACTATTGCGCCACGCTGTGCAATCATCATGTCATCCGCCTGAGACCAGGCCCGGTTTACATCTGGTTCATTGATCAAGGAAGCCCAAGGACGTCATGGCAACGAGCAAAGTCGCAGCAAGGCCCGTGCGGGAATTCGAGAACATAGCTGGTCTGCTGGGTGCTGCCCGCACCAGCCTGAAGGATGTGATTTTCGGACAGGACCAGGTGATCGACATGTGCCTGGTTGCCATTCTCTCCGGCGGTCACGCCCTGCTGGTCGGCGCCCCCGGCCTCGCCAAGACCAAGCTCGCCTCCGCCCTCGGAAGCGTTCTCGGTCTCGATGAAAAACGCGTGCAGTTCACACCCGACCTGATGCCTGCCGACATTCTGGGCTCCGAGGTTCTCGATGAAGACGAGAACGGCAAGAAATCCTTCCGCTTCGTGCCCGGCCCCGTCTTCTGCCAGTTGCTGATGGCCGACGAAATCAACCGCGCCAGCCCGCGCACCCAGTCAGCACTGCTCCAGGCCATGCAGGAACACCACGTGACGGTGGCCGGTGCCCGTCATGATGTCCCGGCGCCTTTCCATGTTCTCGCCACGCAGAACCCCAAAACCCCACAACCCCCAC
>CAZUKI010000287.1:0-2848 GCA_964620785.1 uncultured Aestuariivirga sp. | reverse complement strand
GCCGCAACAGGACGAACTGAGTCGCGGTCAGCGCCGTTGGTCGCAGTCTGATCATTGCGCTGGCGCGCCACCTGGACACGCTGCTCTGCCAGCTTGGCCTGAGCATCACGCTGCGAGCGCAGCCGTTCTGCAAGCTTCTCCGGCGAGGCTGGCGCAGCTACAGGCTTTGCCGCGGCGCGTGGCGCCATCGGGGCGGGCTTTACAGTTGCGGGCCTTCCGGGCACGGGTCTTCCCGCCGCCGCACCCGCTCTCATGTCACGCGTTTGATAGTCCTCGGAAATTCGCGGCAAATCTTTGCCCTGCGAAGTCCCGGTGGCTCCACCAATTCCCAAGCGCTCGCGCCAGTTGCGCTTGTCCGAGCTCTTGGTTGAGTCCTGATCCATTAACCTATTACCCCAATCACATATCCTCAGCCGGGGTGAGGCCGAGAATCCCAAGCCCAATGGCTAGACAATACCTTACTGCGGTCAAAAAAGCGAGCCGTGTCATGGTTGTCCCGCTGTCTCCGTCCACAATGAAGCGCAATTGAGGCGACTCTTTGCCTTTGTTCCACAAAGCGTGAAACTCACTCGCTAACTCATGGAGATAAAATGATATTCTATGCGGTTCGTGGGCTGCCGCCGCAGCTTCCAGCAAGCGCGGAAAAGCTGCAATTTGCCGAATTAACCTTAACTCGCTTTCGTCAGTCAGCAGAGCAAAGTCCGCTTTTGCACCTTCAGCTGCTTCGATTCCCGCTTCTCGTGCTTTGCGAAGAACAGATGAAATGCGGGCGTGGGCATACTGAACGTAAAAGACCGGATTGTCTTTCGACTGCTCTGTCACCTTGGCAAAGTCAAAATCCAGCGGCGCTTCGTTCTTCCGGTAGAGCATCATGAAGCGCACCACGTCAGGTCCAACTTCGTTGACGACGTCGCGGAGTGTAACGAACTCCCCTGCCCGCTTCGACATGCGGACGGGTTCGCCATTGCGGAATAGCTTCACGAGCTGGCAGAGCCTGACGATCACCTCGACCTTGCGGTCGCCACGAAGTGAAGCGGCAACGGCCTGCAGCCGTTTCACGTAGCCGGCGTGGTCAGCACCGAGCACATACACAAGTTCGTCAAAGCCGCGGCTGATCTTGTCGTAGCTGTATGCCACATCGGATGCAAAATAGGTGTAGCTGCCGTCGGATTTCATGAGCGGACGGTCAATGTCGTCGCCGAAGGCAGTGGCGCGAAACAGTGTCTGCTCACGATCCTCCCAATCAGGAGGGACCTCGCCCTTGGGCTTCTCTAGCTTGCCCTTGTAGATGTTGCCCTGCTGCTGAAGACGCGCGATGGCCTCCGCAACCTCTCCCGAGTCATGCAGGCCGCGTTCAGAGAAAAAGACTTCGTGATGGATGTTGAGGGACGCAAGATCATCGCGGATCAGGTCCATCATCATGTCGATGGCCTTCTGCCGCGCTATCGGCAGCCATTCCGCTTCAGGCTTGTTGACAAGTGTCTGGCCGAACTCCTCTGCAAGTGCCTCACCAACAGGTTTCAGATAGTCGCCTGGGTAAAGACCGGACGGAATTTCGCCAATGTTTTCGCCAAGTGCCTCGCGATAGCGCAGATGAGCCGAGCGGCCGAGCACATCGACCTGAGCGCCGGCATCATTGATGTAATATTCCTTGGTAACATCATGCCCCGTCACATCCAGAAGTGCGGCAAGTGCATCGCCAAACACGGCACCACGGCAATGGCCGACATGCAGCGGACCAGTGGGATTCGCGGAAACGAACTCCACATTGACTTTCTTGCCGGCTCCAAGACTTGACCTGCCGTAATCATTGCCGGCAGTGAGCACTGCCCGCAAGAGCCGCGGCCATATGCTCGCCTTCATGGTGACATTGATGAAGCCCGGTCCGGCAACGGTTGCCGATGCCACGTCGTCCAACTTCGCGATGAGCGGGAGCAACTTGTCTGCGAGGGCACGAGGCGCCAGCCCTGATGGCTTGGCGAGGACCATCGCAGCATTGGTCGAGATATCGCCATGCGTGATGTCGCGCGGTGGTTCCGCGGTCACCTTGGTCAGGTCAAGTTCAGCGGGCAAGTCGCCTGCAATCTGCAGAGACTTCACCGCTTCCAAGACCTTGGCTTGAAAATCGGAGAAGATATTCATTCGTCAGTGTTCTGTTGAATCCGGTGTTTTGCCCCGCCTATCGGAAAAGCGGATCAAGGTCAAACAACCGTTTGTGTTGTTCCAGAGCGTATCGGTCAGTCATTCCGGCAATGAAATCACAAACTTGCCGCGCATACCGGCTTTGGTCGGAGATGGGTGTTCCGTCGCGCCAATCCTGCGGCAACAGTTCTTCATTGGACATGTAAGCCGTAAACAGGTCGCGGATGACGCGCTGGGCTCTTTCCATGATTCCGAGCACTTGCGGACTGCGATACATCTCGCGGGAAAGGAAGCCCTGCAGCACCCGGTTATATTCCTGCATCTGGCCGGAAAAAGTGGCCATCGCGGACTCTGCCTTGCGTATGTCTTCGACGGAATGAACGCGCCCTTTTTCGATGTTGTTCTTGGTCGTACGCAGGACGTCCGCAACCATTGAGGAAATCAGGCGGCGGACTGTCTCGTGGACGAGGCGCGATTGTTCAATGTCAGGATAGGTCTTCAAGACCTCCGAAAGCGATTTTCCAACGAGGGGAATGTCACCGAGGTCAATGACCTTGAACAGGTTGGCGCGCAGGCCATCGTCAATGTCGTGGGCGTTATAGGCAATGTCATCGGAAATGGCAGCGATCTGCGCTTCAAGGGAGGCGAACTGGTCGAGGCCGAGGTCGTGCACTTCAGCGTATTCGATGATGGCGGCGGGAAGCCC
>CAZUKI010000286.1:1505-2913 GCA_964620785.1 uncultured Aestuariivirga sp. | reverse complement strand
GCCATCGCCGATGAAGTTCAGGGCAAAGAGCGTCGAGATGAGGAAGATCGAAGGATAGACCAGCAGCCAGGTTGCCGTGTCGATGTTCTTGGCGCCGGCGGAAATGAGCACGCCCCAACTTGCCATGGGTTCCTGGACACCGAGGCCGAGGAAGGACAGGAAACTCTCAAGGATGATGACCTGGGGAACAAGCAGCGTCATGTAGATGACGACCGGCCCGAGCAAGTTAGGGATGATGTGGCGGAAGAGAATTCCTGCCGGGCTGACGCCGAGCGCCTCTGCGGCCTGGACATATTCCTGGCGCTTGAGTGATAGGGCCTGGCCGCGCACGATGCGGGCCATGTCGAGCCAGAGCACGGCACCGACCGCCAGGAACATGAGAATGAAGTTTCGCCCGAAGAACACCACCAGCATGATGACGAAGAAGGTGAAAGGTAGCGCATAGAGCACATCAACGATGCGCATCATCACCTCGTCGGTCTTGCCGCCGGCAAAGCCGGAGGCCGCGCCATAGAGAACGCCGATCACCACAGCGACAAGGCCAGCCAGAAGACCGATGGCAAGTGAAACCCTGCCGGCAATGAGAGTGCGGGTCAGGAGATCACGGCCGACATTGTCGGTGCCAAAATAGAAGCGCAACTGCTGCACCTTTGCGCTGATCACCATCTTCAGCTTGTCGGCGGAGGTCTCCTCCACCCTTGCATCCTCGAAGGTGTCTGACCTGTCGATGTAGCGGGTGTTGCGCTCGTCGATGGGCTTGGCGCTGGTGATGGTCATGAAGGCGCGGTCACCTTCCAGTTTCCAGTCTGCAACATTGAGGCGGGCACGTTTTGCCACCTCGTCGATTGCCGTCTTGATCATGTCTTCCTTGGGATAGGGCGAGAGCGACGGCGGTGTCCTGACATAGTCGCCATAGATGGTGGTGAACTCATGGCCCGTGAGGCTGGGGCCGATGATGCAGGCGAGCGTCATCAGCACGAGGTAGATGGCGCTGACCACTGCGGCGCGGTTCGCCTTGAGGCGCATCCAGGCATCAACCCACAGGCTGCGGCCCTTTGCGGCGGCTTCATTCATAGCGGACCCTCGGATCCACCACCGCGTAGAGAAGATCGACGATGAAGTTGAAGAGGATGGTGAAGACGGCAATCACCACCACGGTGCCCATGACCAGCGTGTAGTCACGGTTGAGGGCGGCATCATAGAAATAGCGGCCGATGCCGGGAATCTGGAAGATCGACTCGACGACGATGGAGCCGGTCATGAGGGCCGCGGCGGCGGGACCGGCATAGGAGATAATTGGCAAAAGCGCGCCGCGTGCGGCATGGCGGACGACCACGGCATAGTCCGACAAGCCGAGGGCGCGCGCCGTGCGAATATGATGGCTGTTCAGGGCCTCGATCATCGAGCC
>CAZUKI010000286.1:0-1405 GCA_964620785.1 uncultured Aestuariivirga sp. | reverse complement strand
CCCATGATGCAGCCGACGACCAGCGCCAGGACAAGCGCCGAAGCACCAAGCTGCATCGAGATCGGCAGTCCGACCCGGAACAGTTCGCCCACGGTGAAATCCGGCAGGTTGTAGCTGGGGCCGAAATCACCATGCAGCAGGTTGTTGAGATAGGTGAGGTACTGCATCCACAGCGGCTGGTCGAGGCCGAAGGTGCGTTCGAGATTGGCCTTGATGACCGGAAGCAGGCCCTTCTCCTGGTTGAAGGGACCGCCCGGTGCCACGCGCATCAGGAAGAATGAAATGGTTACGACCGCAAAAAGCGTCGGTATGGCCGTCAAAAGCCTTCGGAACGTGTAGCGCAGCATCGCCTGCCCCCAGTGACACCGCCGCTTCCTTGCGGAAGCGGCGGCTCATCACAGTCTCGCTGCTATTCTTTCCTCAGGAAACGGGTGGGATGCACGTCCATGACGTTGTCTTCCCAGCCCTTGATGGATTTCATGACGATGGTGTGGAAGCCGTAATAGAGCAGCGGCACCACGCAGAGATCGCGGGCCACGCCGATGCCCTCTGCCTGCGAAAGCTTCTGCATGCGCACGTCGGGCGCAGAGACAGCCGCTTCAGCGAGAAGCTTGTCATAGTCGGCATTGCTGTAGACTGCGTAGTTGTTGCCGGTGCCAGTCTTGCAGAGGTCTAGGAAGTTTGACGGGTCCTTGTAGTCGGCAATCCAGCCGGCCCGCGCGATGTCAAAGTCGCCGTGCTGCTCCAGCATCGCGTAGTGGGTCTTGGTGTCGGTGTTGACGAGCGAGACGTCGATACCCAGCGGCTTCAACTGCTCCTGGATGGCGACCGCAGTGTTCTTGTGGTTCTCGGAAGTGTTGTAGTGGATTTCCATCTTGAGCGGCTTGTCTGGGCCGTAACCCAGTTCGGCGAGGATCTTCTTGGCTTCGTCCTCGCGGTCAAGCTGCGGCATCTCGGCATATTCCGTCAGCTTGGTTTCATAGCCGGAGATGCCCGGAGGCACGAAGCCATAAGCCGGAACCATGGTGTTCTGCCAGACCTTGTCGGCGAGATAGTCCCGGTCGATGGCCATTGAGACGGCGTGGCGCAGCTTGACATTGTCCCAGGGCGCCTTGTCGGTCTTGAAGACATAATAGTAGGTGCCGAGATAGGGCCCGATCCTCACCTGGTCGCCGAATTTGGTGCGAAGCTCGGTCAATTGTTCGGTCGGAATGTCGTCGTTCGAATCCAGCTCGCCGACCTCGAGGCGCTTCATGGCCGTCGAGCGTTCCTCGGTCGGGATATAGTTCACCGTGTCGATCTGGACGTTGGCGGCATCATAGAACTTGGCGTTCTTCACGGCCTTGACGTGGTCATTGGGCACGAATTCAGCCAGCATGTAGGCGCCGTTCGAGACGAGGTTGCC
>CAZUKI010000285.1:0-2918 GCA_964620785.1 uncultured Aestuariivirga sp. | reverse complement strand
GGTGTCGTGATCGAAACCATCTCCACTTTGGAGAATTGATGCTGGCGGATCATGCCGCGTGTGTCCTTGCCCGCCGCCCCTGCCTCGGCACGAAAGCACGGCGTGAATGCCGTCATCCGTAATGGCAGCTGTTCCTCCTCCAGGATGCTTTCGCGCACCAGGTTGGTGAGTGAGACTTCCGCAGTCGGGATGAGCCAGCGCCCGTCCGTGGTACGAAACTGGTCTTCGGCAAACTTGGGAAGCTGCGCCGTGCCGAACATGGTTTTGTCATTGACCAGCAGCGGCACATTATGTTCGGTGTAACCGTTCTTTCCCGTCTGCGTATCCAGCATGAACTGGGCGATGGCGCGTTCCAGCCTCGCCAGCATTCCGCGCGTCACCACGAAGCGTGCGCCAGCGATCTTTGCCGCTGCTTCGAAATCCATGAGCCTCAGTGTTTCACCGACATCGAAATGCTGGCGCGGCTCAAACTTGAACTGCGGCGCCGCTCCCCAGCGGCGCACCTCGACATTCTGGTCAGCATCCTTGCCATCAGGGGCTTCATCGAGCGGAATGTTGGGGATGGCCGCCAGCATTTCCGTGAGCGTAAGTGTCTGCTGGCGCTCGTCCTCTTCGCCCGTGGCAATGGCATCCTTGAGCGACGCAACCTCGGCCTTGATGGCCTCGGCCTTTTCCTTGTCGCCCGCCTTCATGGCTTCGCCTACGGACTTGGAAAGCGCATTGCGGCGGTTCTGAGCCTCCTGCAGGCCAGTCTGGATGGCACGCTTCTTCTCGTCGGCGCCGATCAGTTCACTTGCCAGCGCGCCAAGCCCCCGGCGGGCAAGCCCCTTGTCAAACGCCGCCGGATTGTCGCGGATCGCCTTGATGTCGTGCATGAATTCAAAAACCCTGTTTCAGGATGGAGGATGGCCTGCCTTATAGGCAAAGGCCCATCCCGCCTCAAACGGGTTTTGCAGGCAGGTTTTCTGAGGCTTTACGCTCCGCCGCAGCTTCAGCCGCTTCCTTCTTGGCGCGTGCAGCTTCGCGGCGCTTCTCCATGAAGCTCACGGCAAAGACGGCAATCTCGTAAAGTCCGGCCAGCGGAACGGCCATGGCCAGCATGGACAGCGGGTCAGGAGGCGTGATGAGCGCGGCAAGCCCGCAGACGCCTACAAGGGCAAAACGCCTGCCACTCTTGAGCTGCTTGGAATTGACCACCCCTATATGCCCGAGCAGCGTCAGCACGACCGGCAGCTGGAAAGTCAGGCCAAATGCCAGGATCAACATCATCACGAAGTCGAGATAGGCTTCCACATCCGGCATGAGCTGGATGAGCGCCTTCTCGTCAATTCCCGTGCCCGTGGTCCCGACCCCGGCAGCCAGCGAGTAGAAGAAGTGGATCGCGACAGGGAGAAGGAAGAAATAGACGAGGCAGGCGCCCAGCACGAAGAAGATCGGCGTTGCGATGAGATAAGGAACCAGCGCCTGCCGCTCGTTGCGGTAAAGGCCAGGCGCCATGAACAGGTAAATCTGCGTGGCAATCCACGGGAATGCCACGAACATGCCGCCGAACATGGCGATCTTCAGTTTGACCAGGAAGAAGCCAAGCAGCTTTGTGGAAATGAGGCCGACGTCATGGCCGACACCCCAATTAAACGGCAGGATCAGCAGATGGAACAGGTCGGACGAGAAGTAGAAGCTGAGGCCGAAGAAGATGAAGAAACCGATCACGCACTTGATGAGCCGTGATCGCAGCTCCATCAGGTGGTCCATCAGTGGGGCTTCAGTGGAGTCGATGTCCTGTTGCGTCATGGCTTTGGTGCCGATTCCACCATTACCAGCGATCCGGCCACCCGCGTTTCACCCTTTTCAGGCGCATCTCCAAAATAGGTCTGGAAGTCCTTCTGCCCGGACGTCATCAGCGCTGGCGCCTTGAAGCTGGGCGCAGCCGGCCCCTTCGCTGCCTCTCCGACTGAAGTTTTCAGCTCCTGCATGTCCTTTTTCAGGCTGTCGACGCCGCTCTCGCGCATAGCCTGGTCCACATGGCCCTGGAACTCACGCGCCATGCCGCGCGCCTTGTTCATGAACTGCCCGAAAGTGCGCAGCACGCGCGGCAAATCCTTCGGCCCGATCACGATAACCGCAATGACCGCCAGAACGAAAAGTTCGGAGTATCCGACGCCAAAATCAAACATGTGCGCGATTGCCCTCCGTCAAGGGCTTCGGAAAAGCCTCAGCTCTTCACTTTTTCTGCCGTGTCTTTCACAGCCTGCGAAGCCTGTTCTTCAAGCGACTTGGGCGAAGCCGAGGCATCTGCCGGCTCGTCGGCAAGGCCCTTCTTGAAGCTCTTGATGCCCTTCGCGACATCACCCATCAGGTCCGACACCTTGCCTTTGCCGCCAAACAGAACCAGCACGACAACAAGCAAAATGACCCAATGCCACCAGGAAAACGCACCCATTATTGACTCCTCAAAACCCGTTTAGCCGGCAACCGGCCTAGCTGCGCTGCAATATCGCAGAAAGCCCCTGCCGCCGCAACCATAACACTCCTGCACATTAACTGCGGATTGTACCGGCAGCTGTGGCCGGAAAGATGTGGGTACTCTTGCGTTCCAGGGCAAGGCTGCAAAGCGCCCCCATTTCCGGGGCCCCTCCAAACGGTGCAACGGCCGACACGAGATCGCTGCCGGACGGCAGGCGCAGCCTCAGATGGGTGTTTGACCCGACAAAACGGCTGTCCACCACCTGCGCGGCATTCTCGTCGAGCGCCGTGCCGAGCTTGACATCTTCCGGTGGCACGAGCGCCACCACAGCTTCGCCCTCGGCAAATCCTGGCGTGGCGATGCGGCCCAACGGGCTTGCAATTGCCCCCTGCGCGACGGTTCCTTCAAACTCGTTGTATGAACGGAAAAACCGTGCCGCGTCTGCATCGACTGG
>CAZUKI010000284.1:0-2951 GCA_964620785.1 uncultured Aestuariivirga sp. | reverse complement strand
GCCCTGGCGCTCAGCGAGAACCCGGACATCCTCAAGACCATCGCCACGCGCAAGGACAAGCGCCCGCGCCTCGTCGTGGGCTTTGCCGCCGAGACCGAGAATGTCATCGCCCATGCCCAGGAGAAGCTGGCGAAGAAGGGCTGCGACCTGATCGTTGCCAATGACGTCAGCGCCGACAAAGGCGTCTTCGGGGGCGATGCCAACACGGTACATCTTGTCTCGAAGACAGGCGTTGAAAGCTGGCCGAAACTGTCCAAGGCCGAAGTTGCCAAGAGGCTGATGCAGACGCTTGCGGAGATGCTGTGAAGGTCGAAATCCAGAGGCTTGCGCATGGCGCGGACCTGCCGCTGCCGTCCTATGCCACGGCGGGATCAGCCGGACTTGACCTGCGCGCCGCGGATGCCCACAGCCTGAAGCCGGGCGGACGGGCGCTGGTTGCAACCGGCATTGCCATTGCCCTGCCGCAAGGCTTCGAGGCGCAGGTCAGGCCGCGTTCGGGACTTGCCGTCAAGCATGGTGTCACCGTGCTCAATGCCCCGGGCACCATCGATTGCGACTATCGCGGCGAGATCAAGGTGCCGCTCATCAACCATGGCTCGGAAGACTTCACCATCGCGCGCGGCGACCGCATCGCGCAGATGGTGATTGCCCCGGTCGTCGTGGCACGCCTTGCGGAAGTCGATAGCCTGGAAGCAACGGCGCGCGGGGCGGGTGGCTTCGGTTCCAGCGGGAAAAGCTGATGGCACTCTCCGACGACGAGATCGAACGCTATGCCCGGCACATCGTGCTGCCGGAGGTGGGCGGCCCCGGCCAGAACAAGCTCAAGCAGGCTTCTGTGCTGGTGATCGGGGCGGGCGGGCTTGGGGCACCGGCACTTCTCTATCTGGCGGCGGCGGGGATCGGGCGCATCGGCATTGTCGATGACGACACTGTCTCGCTGTCCAACCTGCAGCGCCAGGTGATCCACACGACGGCGCGCATCGGTGCGGCCAAGACCATGAGTGCCGCCCAGCAGATCGGCGAGATCAATCCGCATGTGAAGGTGGAACAGCACCAGATGCGCATCACGCCGGAAAATGCCCTGGCGCTGATCGGTGACTATGACATCGTGGCTGATGGCTCCGACAACTTCCCGACGCGCTTCCTGGTGAGCGATGCCTGCTACTTTGCGAAGAAGACGCTGGTCTCGGCCGCTGTCGGCCAGTTCGACGGGCAGATCTCGACCTTCAAGCCGCATCTCACGCTGGCTGACGGCACGCCCTATCCGAGCTACCGCTGCTTCGTGGGCGATCTGCCGCCGCGTGGCTCATTCCTCGCCTGCGAGCAGGCGGGCGTCATGGGGGCGTTGCCCGGCATCTTCGGTGCCATGCAGGCCATGGAGGTGATCAAGGAGCTGCTGGAAATCGGCGAGAGCCTTGCAGGCCGCATCCTGATGTATGACGCGCTGTGGGCCCGCTTCTTCGAAACGCGATTGACGTGGAACCCGGACAACCCGCTGAACGGCCGGGCACCGAGCATCACCCGCCTCGAGCCCGGCAATTACCAGGACTGAATCCCGCTTTGGTTGTATTTCTGCATATTTGCACTTTATGATTGTATTGCCCGCCATTGCGCAAGGATGGCCGCAGGCGCGGCTTTGCCAGTTCCGGCACCCGGACAGCGGAAAAGGGCGGAATCGCCTCCCAGGGCCTTCATTTTCGATTTAAACGCCTATCATAGGATTATAGTCTGGAATCACCGGCTGCCGGCATCTTTTTTCACCCGGTTCCGCCCGACAATATAAAGATATCTTTATGTGCTTCTTGCCTGCCCGCCGGGGCGCTGCTATAGGCGCGGACTTCACCGACACATGACACCGCTGGATTGAACTGAAGGGACCGAACATGAGCAAGCATGACTATGTGGTGGCGGACATCAAGCTCGCCGACTGGGGCCGCAAGGAAATCGAGATGGCGGAAATCGAGATGCCCGGCCTCATGGCAACGCGCGCCGAATATGCCAAGGCACAGCCCCTGAAGGGTGCACGAATTTCCGGCTCGCTGCACATGACCATCCAGACGGCGGTGCTGATCGAGACCCTCAAGGCGCTTGGCGCCGACGTGCGCTGGGCATCCTGCAACATCTTCTCGACGCAGGACCACGCCGCCGCCGCCATTGCCGCCACCGGAACGCCGGTCTTTGCGGTGAAGGGTGAGAGCCTCAAGGATTACTGGGAATACACGGCGCGCATCTTCGACTGGCCGGACGACAAGCCGTCCAACATGATCCTCGACGATGGCGGCGATGCCACGCTCTACATCCTGCTTGGCGAAAAGGCCGAGAAGAACCCGGCGCTGATCGCCCATCCCAAGTCCGAAGAGGAAGAGTGCCTCTTTGCCGAGATCAAGGACCGCATCAAGAACCAGCCCGGCTGGTTTGCCGCCCAGCGCAAGGCGATCATCGGGGTGACCGAGGAAACGACCACGGGCGTGCACCGCCTCTATGACCTGCAGAAGAAGGGCGAGCTTCCCTTCCCGGCGATCAACGTCAACGATTCGGTCACGAAATCCAAGTTCGACAACAAGTATGGCTGCCGTGAATCGCTCGTTGACGCGATTCGCCGTGGCACCGACGTGATGATGGCCGGCAAGATCGCCGTGGTCTGCGGCTATGGCGACGTCGGCAAGGGTTCGGCGCAGTCGCTGCGCGGGGCCGGGGCGCGGGTTGTCGTGACCGAGATCGATCCCATCTGCGCCTTGCAGGCCGCCATGGACGGCTTCGACGTCCAGACCCTGCAGGATGTCCTGCCCACCGCCGACATCTATGTGACGGCCACCGGCAACAAGGACGTCATTACCCTCGACGACATGAAGCAGATGAAGGACATGGCCATCGTCTGCAACATCGGCCACTTCGACAACGAGATCCAGGTCGCCGAACTGAAGAACTTCCCCTGGGTGAACATCAAGCCG
>CAZUKI010000283.1:2543-2961 GCA_964620785.1 uncultured Aestuariivirga sp. | reverse complement strand
GCCCACATCGCCAAGGAAGTCGAGCGCCAGGGCATTCTTGCCGACTATCCCAACATCGACGGCGTCATCGCGCTGACCCAGGACAATGGCTGCGTCATCGACTATCGCGGCGTCATCTTCGACACCTTCAAGCGCACCGCCTGGGGCTATGCCACCAATCCCAACATGGGCGGCGTGATGATGGTGGGGCTGGGCTGCGAAGGCTTCCAGATTCCACGCTTCAAGGAAGCCTACAAGGTGGAGGAGGGCGACCTCTTCCGCACCATGACCATCCAGGAAACCGGCGGTACGCGCAAAACGGTGGAGAAGGGCGTGGCCTATGTCAGGGAGATGCTGGCCAAGGTCAATGACGTGAAGCGCGAAACATGCCTTGCCTCCGACCTGGTGCTGGCGCTGCAGTGCGGCGGCTCCGACGGTT
>CAZUKI010000283.1:0-2533 GCA_964620785.1 uncultured Aestuariivirga sp. | reverse complement strand
ATCACCGCCAATCCGGCGCTGGGGGCTGCGGTTGACATCCTCGTCAAACATGGCGGCACGGCGATCCTTTCCGAAACACCGGAAATCTATGGCGCGGAACATTTGTTGACACGCCGCGCCGCGACGAAGGAAGTGGGCGAGAAGCTTGTCTCCATCATCAAGTGGTGGGAGGACTACACCCGCCGCAACAACATGGAGATGAACAACAACCCTTCGCCCGGCAACAAGCTGGGTGGCCTCACCACCATTCTCGAAAAGTCGCTGGGGGCCGCCGCCAAGGGCGGCACCACCACGCTGCAGGCCGTTTATAACTATGCCGAACCGGTGACCGCCAAGGGCTTCGTCTTCATGGACACGCCAGGCTACGACCCCGTCGGCGCCACGGGCCAGGTGGCGGGCGGTGCCAATGTCATGTGCTTCACCACGGGGCGCGGCTCCGCCTATGGCAACAAGCCGTGCCCGTCGATCAAGCTCGCCACCAACTCGGTGACCTATAACCAGATGGTCGAGGACATGGACATCAATTGCGGTGACGTGATCGAGGGTGTGCCACTGGAAGAAAAGGGCCAGGAAATCTTCGCCAAGGTGCTGGCGACCGCTTCCGGCGAGAAGACCAAGTCGGAAGAGCTGGGTTACGGCGAGAACGAATATGTGCCGTGGTATATCGGCGCGGTGATGTAAGGCACCTCAGAGCGCAAGAAACCTCTCGTCACCCTTGGCAAAGCCAAGGAGCAACGGCATGCCGGACGGCAGGCTGCAGCGGTGGGGTTTGCCGAGAACGGCCTCGCCTCCAAACAGGCTGACGAAGAAGGCGAAGTCGTCGAACCACTTCGCGGTCGGCGAAAAGGAATGGACGATCATCGCAGCCTCGTCCGTCTTGAAGCGCATGGCCTCCAGTACGGCGGATGCCGTGCGGTGCAGAAGCTGGTAGCGCAATTGAGGCGGCAACGGCTGGTGCAAACCCAGCAGGTCACACAGGGCTGCAAGGCGGACGGTCTTTCCATCCGATGGCACTTGCAACCACTCATCCAGGCAGGGGCCAAATGGTTCATCGACTTTGCCCTCGACGGCACAGGCGATGGTGGTCTCCTGCCTTCGCAGCAGCAGGAACAAGTCCGTCTGACTGGGACGCGCGCCGCCCGGCAGATCGACCTTGTGCTCAGGCAGACCGATCAGGACCTGTGTGCCGCTGCCAAGAATGGCTTCAACTTCGCGCGGCAGACCTTGCGTCATCTCCCAACAGGCCGCCAGCGTGCGCGCGGAATAGCCCGTCCGCCAGTGCTTCTCGGGATCGGCCAGAAGCCCTTGCCAGGATGCCGGGCCTTGTGAGGGAACGAAGATTGCCATGCGCCGATCTTATGGGCGGTGCGGCCTTCGTCAACACAGCAGGCTGTCACGCACAGGATGAAAGACATTGATAGCGTCGGGACGTTGCACGCCCATGAAAATGTCAGCGCAGCTTTCGCGGGGCGACAGGCTTTGCGTTGGTCGGGTCTTCCGGCCAGGAATGTTTCGGGTAGCGGCCGCGCATGTCCTTCCTGACATCGGCATAGGCGTCACGCCAGAAAGTCTCGAGTGATTGCGTGACGGCGACGGGCCTTCCGGCAGGCGAGAGCAGTTCGATCTTCAGCCGGGCGCGGCCTTCGGCAAGTTGGGGTGCTGACTGGAGGCCGAACATTTCCTGCAGGCGCACGCGCAGGACCGGATCGCCCTCGCCACTGTAGTCGATGCGATAGTGGCCGCCGCCCGGAACCGTGATGCGGGTGGGGGCCAGTTTTTCCATGCGGCGGACAAGCTCGTGGGGCACGAGGCCCTGCAAGACGGCCAGCATGTCGAGGCGGGCAAGATCGCTCTTGCGCGCCATGCCTTCGAGCCAGGGCTGGAGCCAGTCGGCCATCGACGCAGACAAGACCTCATCGCCGAGATCGGGAAAGCCTGCCTCCGGCATGACACGGGAAAGGAACTGCACGCGGGACTGGAAGGCGCGGGCGGCATCGCTCCAGGGTAAAACGCCGAGCCCCATCTCGCGCATTCCTTCCAGCATGGCCGCCGAAGTCTTTTCCGGATCAAGCGTCGTGGACGGCCGCTCGCTGATGGGAATGGCGCCGAGACTGCGGCGCCTGCCGGACTTGACGCTGGCCGATCTCGAATCCCAGAAAGTGCCGTCGTCTTCGGCAATCAGGGCCGGGAAATACGCCTCGATCTGTTGCAGGGTGAGGGGTGCCGCAAGCCTGATCCGGCCATCGCCCGTGGCGCCATCAATCCGGGCTATGGCCAGCCATTCGGATTTTCCCAGCCGGTCATGTTCGGGCAGGACGGCGCCGGCGCCCGAGGCCATGAGATAGCGCTGGCCCATGCCCCTGCGCCTTGCGATCCGGTCGGGATAGGCAAGGGCGACCAGCACGCCAGCAGGAACGTCGCTTGCGTCCTCTGCCAGCCTGGCCTGTTCGCTGATCTGGCGCGCTGCCTGGCGGATGCGATCACGCGCCGCACCGCGCACCATGAGAAGGCGCTGCTCCACATCGGTCGTTGT
>CAZUKI010000282.1:0-2982 GCA_964620785.1 uncultured Aestuariivirga sp. | reverse complement strand
CGCCGAAGAAATCAACAGCGGGAAAAGGCAGCTTCAGTGCCCCTTGCCTTCGACTGTCCTGCCCATGGGCTGGCCCATGTCCTTGAGCATGGCGCCGAACCACTTTTCATGGGTGTTGAAGGCCTTGCCGCCCTTGATGCGCGGGAACTCTATGGCCCGCAGCGGAGCGCCCTTCTTGCCCTCGTCGTTGCCGATGACGCCCGACCTGCCGGCCAGTGCTGTCTTCACGGCCTCGGTGCACATGGTCTTGATGAGGGCGAGGTCCTCCTTGTTGGCCTTGGCCGAGCGCGCGAAGTAACCTGACTTCTGCACCAGCACCTTTTCTGCCTGCACCATGTCGGCAAAGCGCTTGGCGAACCACGCGCCGGGATTGATCTTGTCGATCTTCACATGGCCGAAGGCATCGCGCTCCGGCTCTTCGCCGCGGGCCCGCATCTCGGCAACGATGTCGTCCACCCCTGCGCCTTCGCTGAGGAAGATGGTGACGCAATCCTCTTCATCCATCACCTTGCGCAGGCGTGCCGCTTCGCCTTCGAGATCGATGGCGACCTCCGGCACATAGACCGCATCAATATCCTTGAAGGCCAGCGGCAGGCCAAAGCCCGGCAGGAACTTCTGCTTCTTCAGGCGCTTGCGGTAGGTTTCGGCGGTTGCCGCCGTCAGCCAGCCGCAATTGCGGCCCATGACTTCGTGGATCAGCAACATGCGCGGATTGGTGCTCTGCTCGTTGACGACATTCTCCCAGAAGATCGCCCCCTGTTCGGCAGCCGTGATGGCGCCAAGCGTCTGCCTGACCGGCACGACATCATTGTCGATCGTCTTGGGCAGGCCAACAACCGTCAGTGCGTAGTTGTTTGAAGCGAGATAGGCGGCAAGGTCGGCGGCCGTCGTGTTGGTGTCATCACCGCCAATCGTATGCAGGATGGTGACGCCATCCCTGACCAGTTGTTCTGCCGCCACATGCAGCGGGTTTTCGCCTTCCTTCACCAGGCCGCGCTTCACGCAATCCTTGACGTTCGTCAGCTTGACGCGGGAGTTGCCGATCGGTGATCCACCATGTTGGGTGAGGACAAGCGCGTGCTTGCGAACCTCTTTCGTCACTGGAACTGACCAGCCCTTGAGCAGGCCCATGTAGCCGTTGCGATAGCCAATGATTTCTGCCCGCGGCAGCTTCTTCGAATACATGTCGATGAGATAGCCCACCGACGCCGAGAGGCAGGGAGCAAGCCCGCCCGCCGTCAACAATGCGATCTTGTGTTTCTTCTGCGCGGCTTTTGCCATGGTGCTGCTCCGGGATTTTCGGAGCGCCTCCTACCAGCAGGTATAGCCGCCGTCCACCGCCACAATGGAACCGGTCATCAGGCTTGCGTTCTCGCCCGCCAGGAACAGGATGACTGCGGCGATCTCATGCGGCTGGCCCATGCGGGCCATGGGCGTGCCACCGATCCAGTGTTCGCGGATGGCGGGGTCCATCGCCACCTCGCGGGTCAGGTCGGTTTCGATGTAGGTCGGCGCCACCGCATTAACGCGCACGCCGCGCGGCGCCCATTCGGCGGCAAGGGAACGCGTGAGGTGGTGCACGGCTGCCTTGGAGGCATTGTACTGGGCCTGCTCCTGCGGATAGTTGACAATGTCGGCGGACATTGAGCCGACATTGATGATGGCGCCGGCGCGCCGCTCCAGCATGGACTTGCCGAAGGCCCGGCAGCACCAGAACACGCCGTTGAGATTGACATCCAGGACGGAAAGCCAGGTCGGATCATCCATGGTTTCGGCCGGCACGAAGGATTTGGCGATCCCCGCATTGTTGACGAGAATATCGACCCGGCCGAGTTCATCGAGAATGGCCTTGGCCGTGGCGTCAACATTCCTGGGGTTTGTGACGTCCAGCGCCTTGGCAGAAACCTTGCGGCCGCTGCCGGCCAGCTTCTGCGCGGCGGCAGTTGCTGCCTGGCCGTCAAGGTCAGTGATCACGACTGTCGCGCCTGCTTCCGAGAGGGCATCAGCGGTTGCATAGCCGATGCCGCGCGCCGCGCCGGTGACCACGGCGATCTTTCCGTCGAGCCTGAATTTTTCAAGATACATGCGATAATCCTCTTTTGGCTGCCACCTGAACGGGAAAGTGCGCCCATGTCAAACCGGCGGACAAATCTCGGCGTCATGGTGTAAATTCCCGCGCACAACCAGCGGAGCACACCATGCAGATCAAGGCCGATGATCCCGTCAAACTGCTCGCCCAGCGCCTGCTGGAGCTCGACTACAAGGACATTCCGGAGCGCGAGCGCAGGGTGATCGAGCGGGTGGCAAAGCGGGTGGCGGTGTCTCGCCCGCCAGCAGAACTGCATGCAGAGAATGTCAGCCTCGGGGCCTGGCTTGCCGACGCGGTGGCACGGATCGGCGGTTCATGGAGCTTCGTGATCGGCTTCTCGCTGGTCCTCATTGCCTGGGTCGTGCTCAACACCGCCATGCTAGCCCGGCCGTTTGACCCCTTCCCCTACATCCTTCTCAACCTGTTCCTGTCCATGGTGGCGGCGTTGCAGGCGCCCATCATCATGATGAGCCAGAACCGGCAGGCGCTGAAGGATCGCCTGCAGGCAACCCATGACTATGAGGTCAATCTCAAGGCCGAAATCGAGATCATGGCACTTCACGAGAAACTGGACGAATTGCGCAACAAGGACCTGAAGGAGCTGATCGCCCAGCTCAAGAGCAGCGCACGGTCCCAGGGCTGAAAAAGGGCTGTTGCACAGTTTTTAGGCAAACGCCCAAAGGCTACGCAGAAATCCGGCGTGGCGCGGCGAAATCGCGGCCCTAACCCATTGAATCCATTGGTTTTGATTCTGGCATATCTCCTGCTATCCGCCTTCTCAAGAACAATGAGGCGTCAGCGATGAAGAAGATCGAAGCGATCATCAAGCCGTTCAAACTCGATGAAGTGAAAGAGGCCCTGCAGGATGTGGGCCTCCAGGGCATTACCGTGAC
>CAZUKI010000281.1:1379-2985 GCA_964620785.1 uncultured Aestuariivirga sp. | reverse complement strand
CCCCACTGGTCTGGGCGGGAGCGCTGTTCATCCTTGCCGGCATCGTCAGCGCCGCCTTCGACAGGTCCGCCACCAAAGCGGCTTGATTTGCGATCAGGTTTCGCGGCGGGGCGCGACATGGCCGAGCCTGGAGGCAATCCATGCATCGAGTTGGCTTGACTGCTTACTATTGTTGCGGAGCGAGAGCAGCGGACGCCGCATCTGTTCGCCCGATTTGTGGTGACACCTACGCACAGCGCTTCATGACCGGGGAGGGCAGGGAAGTCTTCGCAGCCTTTGCACATTTTTCAGCGCCCAACGCTTCGAATGTGACACGGGCTCGCATCATCGATGATGAACTGCGAAAGCGCCTGGCACTGGACCCCGAACAATTGATCGTGTTGATCGGCGCCGGTTTTGACTCGCGGGCCTACAGGCTCGGGGGCGGCCGCTGGGTCGAGCTTGACCAGCCCGCCCTCCTGCAGCGCAAGGAGGAGCAGTTGCCAACCGCCGAAGCAACGGTTCCCCTGCAGCGCGTGGCAATCGACTTTGCCAGCGAGACGCTGGGCGAAAAGCTGGCGCCCTGGAAAGGCACACCGAATGTCATCGTCGTTCTGGAGGGCGTGAGCCAGTACCTGACGCAAGATCAGCAGCGCGAAACATTTGCCGCCGTGCGCGAGGCCTTTCCATCGGCCACTCTCCTGTGCGACCTGATGAGTGCTGCCTTCATGAACCGGGCCACGGACAGGTTCCGCACAGTCCTGCGCAGCCTTGGAACCGATTTCGCGCCGCAGGCCAAGGCCCCGGAAACGACGGTTATCGCCTGCGGCTACGGGCTCATATCCAGGACTTCCATCATTAACCGGGCTCGGGAACTGGGTGCGATCCGTATTCCGGGCATCATCTTTCACACCCTGTTGCGCACACTCCGGGACGGTTACTGCGTTTACCAGTTCCGGGCCCTGGACTGATCCGGCATGGCCAGTCAAAACCGGGCAGATTTCGCGCTGGCACCTGCCAAAACCCTCTGCTATAGCCCCGGCCATCAATCCCCCCGGCGGCCCGCAGCGAACAGCAGGCCGGGTCCTGGCGCGGGCGTGGTGAAATTGGCAGACACGCAGGATTTAGGTTCCTGTGGGGAAACCCGTGGGGGTTCAAGTCCCTCCGCCCGCACCATGTTCCTCATGCCAGGTACCCGGAACAAGGTTCGATGGGTCAGGCTCCCAGGGCCAGCCGGCCAACGACGAAACTGAAGAGCAGCGAACATGCAAGTTACAGAAACAGTGAACTCCGGCCTGAAGCGTGGTTTCCAGGTTGTGGTGAAGGCCGCCGACCTTTCGGCCAAGGCTGATGCCAAACTCAAGGACATGGCCGGCCGCGCCAACATCAAGGGCTTCCGTCCGGGCAAGGTGCCCGTGGACCACATGAAGCGCCTCTACGGCAAATCCGTCATGGCGGAAGTCGTGCAGTCGACGATTGATGAGCAGTCGCGCGCCGTTTACGCCGAGCGCAAGCTCAAGCCCGCCTACCAGCCGGACGTGAAGCTTCCGGAAGTCGAAAGTGAAGTTTCTGCTGTCATTGATGGCAAGCAGGATCTTTCCTTCGGCATCGAGGCCGAGGTGATCCC
>CAZUKI010000281.1:0-1279 GCA_964620785.1 uncultured Aestuariivirga sp. | reverse complement strand
CCCGGCTTCGAGGACCAGCTCGTCGGCAAGTCCGCCGGCGACGAACTGACCGTCAACGTGACCTTCCCAGCCGACTATGGCGTGAAGGACCTCGCCGGAAAGCCCGCCTCCTTCAAGACCAAGGTGACGCAGGTTGACCAGTCGAAGCTGCCAGCCATCGACGACGAATTTGCCAAGCGCATGGGCTTCGAGACCATTTCCGCATTGCGCGACATGGTGAAGTCCGGCGTTGCCCGCGAGTTCGACCGCATGACTGCAATGAAGCTCAAGCGCGATGTGCTCGACCTTCTCGACAAGCAGTACAGCTTCGACCTCCCGACGCGCCTCGTTGATGCCGAGTTCAACGGCATCTGGAATGCGCTCACCGGGGAAATGCAGAAGGCCAACAAGTCGTTCGCCGATGAAGACACGACGGAAGACAAGGCGCGTGATGAATACAAGGCCATTGCCGCCCGTCGCGTGCGCCTCGGCCTCGTCCTCGGCACGCTTGGCGAGAAGGAAGGCATCTCGGTCAATGAGCAGGAATTGCAGCAGGCGCTGACCGCCAGGCTCCGCCAGTTCCCCGGCCAGGAAAAGCAGGTCTATGACTTCTATCGCAAGAACCCCAATGCGCTCGTTGAGCTGCGCGGGCCCATCTTCGAACAGAAGGTTGTGGACTTCATCGTCTCCAAGGCGAAGGTTGCCGACAAGGCGGTGGCCCGTGAAGAACTCCAGAAGATGGTTGAAGACGACATGGAGCAGGGCGACGCCTGATCCACTTCACCAGGAACGACATTGTGCGGCCACCCTCAGGGGTGGCCGTTTCCGTTTCAGGCGGCCGCATCCGCCGCCGGTGCGCCGAGGCCCAGCATGCGGCAGATGGCATAGACCAGGTCAGACCTGTTCAATGTGTAGAAGTGGAAGTCTGTGACGCCTTCGCGCTTGAGTGCCTGCACCTGTTCGGCGGCTATCATCGCCGCGACCAGATTGCGGGTTTCTGGCTCTGCATCGAGTCCGGCAAAGCGGCGTGCCAGCTCGGGGGGAATATGCGCCCCGCATTTGGTTGCGAATTCGCCGACTTTCGCAAAGTTGGTGATCGGCAGGATCCCCGGCACGAGATTGATCTTGATGCCGCGCGCCGCAACGCGATCCCGCAGCCTGAGGAAAAACGCGTTGTGGAAGAAGAACTGTGAGATGGCGCGGCTGGCGCCGTGGTCGGCCTTGTCGGCCATGAAGGCGAGATCCTCCTCGATCGAAACGGAATCGGGATGCCTTTCGGGATAGGCTGATACCGATACTT
>CAZUKI010000280.1:0-3009 GCA_964620785.1 uncultured Aestuariivirga sp. | reverse complement strand
GGTCACGTTTGAGGGTTTTCTCGCCTGATGGCGATCAGCTACCGCACTGTCAGCAGCATTGCACAGGTTTCGCCGCAGGTCTGGGACAGCTTGGCCAATCCCCAAGGCGCTTCCTTCAATCCACTTGTGTCTCATGCCTTCTTCCAGTCGCTCGAAGAGTCGGGTTGCGCCGTGACGGAGACCGGCTGGGCGCAGCGTCACTTCATCATGGAGGAAGACGGCGTTGTCACCGGATTGGCACCCTGTTACCGCAAGACCCATTCGCAGGGTGAGTATGTATTTGATCACGGATTCGCTGAAGCGTTCCACCGCGCCGGGGGCAGCTATTATCCCAAATTGCAGGTCGCGGTGCCGTTTACGCCGGTGCCGGGCCCCCGCCTCCTTGCTCCGACGCCGGAGCGACGCTTGCTCCTTCTCGATGGACTTCAGTCACTGACGGCACAAAGCCGCGCATCCTCGTGCCATGTCACCTTTCTTCCGGAAGACGACTGGCAGCTTGCGCCAAGTCAGTGGTTGAAGCGACAAGACATACAGTTTCACTGGGAAAACAGAAACTTCAAATCATTTCCTGAGTTTCTGGGTTCGCTGTCATCAGGCAAACGGAAGAATATCCGTAAGGAGCGCGAAACTCTCGCAGCGCGCGGTATCAGCTTTGATCTCGTGACAGGCGACGATCTCAAGCCTCACCATTGGGATCAATTCTTTGCTTTCTACATGGATACGGGAAATCGCAAATGGGGACGCCCCTATCTGAACCGGGAGTTCTTCGACCTCATTCATGATCGGTTGCGAGAACATGTGCTTCTGGTGTTTGCAAGGCGTGACGGGAGAACTATTGCGGGGGCGCTGAACTTCATTGGAGGCGATCGCCTTTTCGGGCGCAACTGGGGTTGCCTGGAGGACCATCCCTTCCTGCACTTCGAGACCTGCTACTATCAGGCTATCGAGTTTGCGATCGAGCGCGGTCTGAAAGTGGTGGAGGCCGGCGCCCAGGGTGAGCACAAACTGTCGCGTGGCTATCTGCCGGTGAAAACATACAGCCTGCACCATTTTGCCCACCCGGGCCTCGCCCGGGCAGTCAGCGACTATCTGGCACAAGAACGAGCCGCCATCGAGCAAGACCAACAATTGCTGGCTGCCCACTCACCATTTAAGAATGTCGAGCAGGAGTAATCTCATGGCGCCCTACGATTCCAACAATATCTTTGCAAAGATCCTGCGTGGCGAAATTCCTGCCCACAAGATTTACGAGGACGAGCACACTCTGGCATTCATGGATGTGATGCCGCAGGTCGAAGGTCATTGCCTTGTAATACCCAAGGTGCCGTCACGGGGTTTGCTCGACACAGATTCAGTCGTGTTGGCGCGGATAATGGTGGTCGTGCAGAAGGTGGCGGGTGCCGCCGTCAAGGCGTTCGATGCCGACGGTTTCCAGATCCGCCAGTACAACGAACCCGCGGCGGGCCAGACGGTATTCCATCTGCACTTTCACGTGCTGCCGGTGAAGGAAGGCGTAGCCATCAGGCCGCACTCCGGCCAAATGGCTGACCACGCCGTGCTGGCAAAGGGCGCGGAAGCCATCCGCGCCGCGCTTTAGCTACTTCACCCGATCTTTGCGCTTCTTCCTTGTCGGCGGCTTCTTGTCAGGGTCCGCGGACTTGGCGCGTGGAAGCGCCTTGCGTTCCGGAGGCTTTGGCAGGCGTGAGCGCTCTTCTGTCCGGCTGAGGTAGTCGAAAGCCAATTCGCCATCCTTGAGCAGGATGCGCACGGTGCCACCTTTCGCAAGTTTGCCAAACAAGACTTCTTCCGCCAGCGGCTTCTTGATCTGGTCCTGGATGACACGCGCCAGCGGCCGGGCGCCCATTTGCTGGTCGTAGCCCTTCTTGGCGAGCCAGTCGGCCGCCTCCTGTGAGATTTCGATATTGATCTGGCGTTCTGAAAGCTGCGCTTCCAGTTGCAGGACAAACTTTTCGACGACCTTGCGCACCACTTCGGGCGGCAGGTGGGCGAAGTTCACCGTGGCGTCCAGCCTGTTCCGGAATTCTGGCGTAAACATGCGGGTCAAGGCTTCATTGTCTTCGGCAACCTTGATGGTAGAGCCGAAGCCGATTGCCGGCCTTGCCAGATCGGCGGCGCCGGCGTTCGTTGTCATGATGAGAATGACGTTGCGGAACTCGACTGTCTTGCCGTTGTGGTCGGTGAGTTTGCCGTGGTCCATGACCTGGAGAAGGATGTTGAACAGGTCCGGGTGAGCCTTCTCGATTTCATCGAGCAGCAGCACGCAATAAGGATTCTGGTCCACGCCATCGGTCAGGAGTCCACCCTGATCAAAGCCCACATATCCGGGAGGCGCACCAATGAGGCGCGACACAGAATGCCGCTCCATATATTCGGACATGTCAAAGCGCAGGAACTTGACACCCAGCACTTCAGCAAGGCGCTTGGCAACTTCTGTCTTGCCGACACCGGTGGGACCGGCAAAGAGGTAGCAGCCAATGGGCTTCTCCGGCTCGCGAAGTCCGGCGCGGGCTAGCTTGATGGCGGCGGCCACCTGCTCGATCGCCTTGTCCTGGCCAAAGACCATGCGCTTCAACTCGAGTTCAAGGTTCTTGAGCACGGCAGCATCGTCGCGAGTCACAGTCTTGGCCGGAACCCGCGCCATGGTGGCGATTGTTGCTTCAATCTGTTCCACACCAATCACCTTGAGGCGCTTGTCCTCGGGCAGCAGCATCAGGGACGCGCCGGTTTCGTCGATGACATCAATTGCCTTGTCTGGCAGCTTGCGGTCCGACATGTAACGGGCCGACAACTGGACGGCCTGCTCGATGGCATCGTCAGTGTATTTCACCTTGTGATAGTCTTCGTAATAGGGCTTCAGACCCTTCATGATCGCGATGGCGTCCGGAATTGACGGCTCGTTCACGTCAATCTTCTGGAAGCGGCGGACAAGGGCCCGGTCCTTCTCGAAATGCTGGCGGTATTCCTTGTAGGTGGTCGAGCCGATGCAGC
>CAZUKI010000279.1:0-3012 GCA_964620785.1 uncultured Aestuariivirga sp. | reverse complement strand
GCCGCTGGTGCCTCGCCGGACTGATCCAGCTCTGCCGCGCGGCGGGCAAAGTCCAGGGACAAGACCTCCGCCACCTCCGCGAACTCCCGAAATGGCACAGGTGAGGCATCGTGCCGTTGCACCGGATGAAGATGCAGCGAATCTGCCAAAGTTTTCGTCATTGAATTCTGATCGTCCTCAGGCTGCCGCGCTGGGTTGACTCTGGCACTTCGGTCCCGAGACGTGATTCAAGAAATACTGATTTCTCCCATCAATGTTGCTCAGCTGCCGACGCTCGCCGCTGCCATGGTCATTTCGACCGGCCTGCCACTATTTGGTGTGAATCGGGTCGATCCACAGGACATTTTCAGGCTTTTCCACTGGTTCAATGTCGAGGTTGACGACAACGGATTCGCCGTCGCTCCGGACGAGGACACATTCCAGAATTTCATCACGGCTGGCGTTGATTTCCTGGTGTGGCACGAAGGGTGGGACATAAATGAAATCTCCAGGGCCTGCTTCGGCGGTGAACTCCAATGCCTCGCCCCAGCGCATCCGCGCCTTTCCCTTGACGACATAGATTACACTTTCCAGTGGGCCGTGATGATGGGCGCCGGTCTTCGCATTAGGGTGAATATGCACCGTGCCAGCCCAAAGCTTTTGTGCCCCAACCCTGGCAAAATTGATTGCGGCCTTCCGGTCCATGCCAGGCGTCTGGGCCGTGTTCGGATCAAGCGAAGTGGAGGGAATCACCCTCACGCCGTTGTTCTTCCAGTCCGTGGAATGCGGGGCGGTTGTCATCTTGGTATCTCCTTATCTAACGAATACGTAACATCAGCATCAAGGCAATCACACTGATAGGCCGTCATTTCCAATGCAAGGCCGCACCAATGAGAGTTTTTCCCGGTTCAGTGCGCGCGCGGCCAGCTTTCAGATCTGCATGCGACAGTGCCTCTACAATGCGCCCGTTGG
This sequence comes from uncultured Aestuariivirga sp., assembly GCA_964620785.1. Taxonomy (GTDB): domain Bacteria; phylum Pseudomonadota; class Alphaproteobacteria; order Rhizobiales; family Aestuariivirgaceae; genus Aestuariivirga. The sequence continues at coordinate 2,061 of CAZUKI010000279.1, read as the reverse complement.
CCATGATGTGAATCCGGTCGCACATATGTGCGGTAACGGCAAGATTATGGCTGACAAGCAGCCACGCCAGATTGCGCTCTTTGCGCAGCCGCCAAAGCAAATTGAGAATCTCGGCCTGGACCGACACATCCAGCGCGGACGTCGGTTCGTCCAACAGCAGAAGCCTGGGGTTAACGATGAGTGCCCGTGCAATCGCGACGCGCTGGCGCTGCCCACCCGAAAGTTGATGGGGAAGCCGTCGCAAATGTTCCGAACGAAGTCCGACATCGTGAAGTGCAGCAAGCACATGTGACGGTTCGGGAACTTCCCCTGCAAGGCGGACCGGCTCCGTCAGAATGCGTTCGACACTGTGCCGCGGATGCAGGGAACCATATGGGTCCTGGAAAACCATCTGGACCGCGCGCCGAAGCCACTTGGGGCGCTGTTCGCCGCGAACGGTCTCCCCAAGAATGGATATCTCGCCATCCCAATGGCTGACGAGGCCGATGATGGCACGAAGGAGCGTGGACTTACCGGAGCCGGATTCTCCAACCAACCCAACCGCCTCGCCAGAGTCCAAGCCCAGTTTTATGTCACGCAGGATCGCCCGCCCGCCAAGTGAGAGCGAGAGGCCTTCAATGCTCAACAGCTTTCCACTGGTCAGTGCGCCCATCTTGCATCTCGCTGCAGGACCGGCAGCGGCCGACGCCTCTGCCCCAACCGTGGTACACAATTCAGCAGGCCGCGCGTGTATGGGTGCCTGGCACCGAGGAGGTCACTGGCGCTGCACGCCTCCATGATGCGCCCCTGGTACATCACAATCACGCGATCACAAAAGCGCTGCACAAGATGCAGATCATGACTGATAAGGATGACTCCCATGCCACGCAGCGTGACCTGTTCCTGCAGCGTTTCCAGAACACTTGCCTCAACCGAAGCGTCAAGGGCCGACGTTGGCTCATCGGCAATCAACAACTGGGGATCGGGAGCAAGCATCATGGCGATCATCGCGCGTTGTCCCATCCCTCCAGAAACCTCATGGGGATACAGCCCCGCGACATAGCGAGGTTCCCGGATGCGCACCTGCTCCAGCGCCGTGATGGCCCGATCATGCGCCTCCCGCCATGGCAGCTTCTTATGGAATGCAAAGACTTCAGCGATCTGAGAACCGATGGTCATTGCCGGATTCAGGGCGTAGCGCGGTTCCTGAAGCACGAGACTTGCCCGGCGCCCGAGAAAACCGCTCCGGGCCGTGGCATCAATGCTTGTAACATCACTGCCAGCAAAACTGATTTCATCAGCCGAGTAACTTGCGCCACTCGGAAGCAACCCGAGCAATGTCCGCACCGTTATCGATTTTCCAGAACCTGATTCGCCTACAATTCCAACCTTCTCGATCTTCATCGAAAGATTGAAGTCGCGCACGACCTGACGCCCTGTCACGCTGTGGCCGAACCAGATATTCAGGTTCCTGACAGTGAGCAACGGCGTCACCGGACAACATCGCTTTTTGGATCAAGGATGTCGCGAACGCCATCACCAAGAAGGTTGAACCCAAAGCTTGCCAGAAGAATCGCAGCGCCAGGCAGTGCTGCCAGCCACCACTGGTCGGCGATGTAGTCCCGCCCGGCGGCAACCATGCTGCCCCATTCAGCCTGCGGTGGCTTCACGCCAAGCCCAAGGAATCCCAAGCCAGCGGCAATGAGAATGATGCCTGCCAGATCAAGTGTGAGACGGGCCAGCGATGTCGGAATGCAGAATGGAAGGACATAGGACCAGAGAATTCGCGCATGTGACGCCCCCTGCAGGCGCGCTGCGAGGACGAATTCGCGATTGCGCAGTGAGAGGGTCTCGGAGCGCGCAAGCCTCGCGTAGGGAGGCCAGGACGTCAGGGCGATGGCGATCACGGCGTTGCCAATTCCTGGCCCTAGCACCGCAACGAATGCCAATGCCAGAATCAAGCGGGGGAAGGCCATGAACACGTCAGTCATGCGCATCAGGAGGCTGTCCGTGATGCCTCCGAAATATCCTGAGGCGACGCCCACGAGCAATCCTATTGGTGCAATTGTCAAGGCGGCAGCC
>CAZUKI010000278.1:0-3026 GCA_964620785.1 uncultured Aestuariivirga sp. | reverse complement strand
CGCCTGAACCGAGCGAATTTGCCACGCGTTCGCGCGGCTGGCCCCGGCCAGCCTGATCACCAAAGAAGCGCCGGAAAAACGGGTCGGCCATCAAACCGGTTTCGCGCTGCCTGACGATGCGCTTGGCATAGACGTTCACGACCGCCGGCGCTGCGTGCTTCACGATCGGTGCAAAGCTCAACTGAATTTCTGTCTTGGTCTTTGGCGCCTGGGATTCTGCGGCGGCCATGGGCAGCGGCGACAGCAACAACAGGAGGCCGATCAGCAGAGTTTGCAAGGTGTTTGGTCTGGTCATGGTGTGAAGCTATCTGCGGTCCAGTTTTGTTGACAAGATGACGGCGGTTTCGATGTCCGTGACACCCTTCATATCAGAGATGCGGTCCAGCAGCTTGTCCATGTCTTCAGATGCCTTGGCCTTGACCATGGCGACGAGGTCAAACTTGCCGCTCACCGTGTAGAGAGTTTCAACTTGCGGCACAGCCGCCATGGCCTTGGCGACTTCTGCCGCCTGTCGTGGTTCGACATAAACCGTCACAAACGCGGAAATGCCCGGTTCTTTCGCCGTCTTGCCAAGACGAACGGAATAGCCCTCGATAACGCCGTTCTGTTCAAGGCGACGGAGACGGTCCTGAATGGTGGTGCGCGAAACCTTCAGCTTGCGGGCAAGCGAGGCAACAGGTTCGCGGGCATTCAGCCGCAGCAGGCCCAGGAGATCATCGTCTTTGCCAGTCATTTTACGATCCGCCGAATTTTCCGTCATTATGACGGAACTTTCGTCCGCTTGCAACATTATGCAGTCTTTTGCCTGTGATGAAGCAGGCGCAGATTCGCCGCACGATTCCCGGAGTTTGCCATGACCGCCACCATTGTCCTGCACCCTGCCCATTCCAAGCCGTTTGCCGATGCACTTGCCGTTGCAAAGGCGCTGCGGCCGGAGGAGCCCGTGTTCTGCTTCTCGCCCGCCGAGCTCAAATCCAGGGCACGGCAATTCATCGACAATTTCCCGGGCATGGTCACCTATGCCGTCAAGTGCAACCCTTCGCAGGAAGTGCTGGTGACGCTTGCCGATGCGGGAATAACGACGTGGGACGTTGCGTCGGTGCAGGAAATGGCTGCCGTCCAGAAAGTGCAGCCCAAGGCGAAATTCAACTACCACAACCCGGTGAAGTCGCGCCGGGAAATAGCGGATGCATACAACAACCATGGTTGCCGCCGCTTTGCCGTGGACTGCCGCGAGGAAGTGCAGAAGATCATCGATGTGATTGGCAAGGATGAAACGGTCGAACTCTCCGTTCGTCTGGTTCTGCCCCGCGAACGCGGCTCCTCGGCCCATGACTTTTCGACGAAGTTTGGCGCTCCGGAGCATATCTGCATTGAGCTTCTCCACCAGACCGTTGCGGCCGGATACCAGCCTGTCCTGACATTCCATCCCGGCTCGCAGAGCAAAGAGCCACAGGTTTATGCGCGCCATATTGAGGCAGCCGGACGGATTGCCCGCAATGCCGGCGTTGCCGTGAAAAAGCTCAATGTCGGCGGTGGGTTTCCGGCAAATTACGAACTGTCAACCGCGCCAGAGCCGGAAGTGTTCTTCCGGGCAATCGAGAATGCCGTCGTTAAGGCATTCGGCGCGGATCGCCCTGCCCTGGAGTGCGAACCCGGTCGCGGTCTCGTTGCCACCTGCATGTCACTTGTCGTGCAGGTGAAGCTGGTGTGCACTGATGGGGATGACATCTTCATCAATGATGGCGTTTACGGCGGGCTCATGGAATTCATGCAGGCGCCGGAACTGATGCCCCCTTTCCGGCTGATCCGGGACGGCAAGGAGATCGAGGGCATGAGCAAGTCTTACAAGGTGTTCGGGCCGACGTGCGATCCAACCGACGTGTTACCACACCGCCTCGACCTGCAGCAGGGCATCAAGGAAGGCGACTTCATCGAATTCGGGACGCTTGGCGCATACGGTCTTGCGACGGCGACGCGCTTCAACGGCTATGGCCAGCATTCCATCGTGACGGTTGATCGCGTGCTGGAGATGTGACGCTTACGGCGCCGCGCCAAACTGCCTGAGCGTCAACATCATGACGGCATGGGCGGGCGTGCCGCCAAGATTGACGATCTTGTGGTGGACATCGGCGCGAAAGCGCAGGGCCTCGCCCTGCTTCAGGAGGCGGGTTTCACCGCCCGTCGTCACTTCGAGTTCACCTGCGACGAGATAGAGGTGCTCAATCGTGCCCGCGGGATGGGGCGAGGACTCGAGCACGCCACCTGGCTGGGCATGGAAGTCGTACCACTGGAAGAAATCAACGAGGTTGAGAGGCCCGGCGATAGCCAGGCGACAAAGGCCATCCTGGCTTTCGAGGATCGGGATTCCGGACTTGCTCTGGTGCTCGACGAACATGGTCTTTGACTCGCCGCGCAGCACCTCATCAACGGTCGTGTCGAGGGCGCGCGACAGCTTCATGACTGTGGCGAGGGTGGGATTCGTCTCATTCCGTTCAATCTGGGAAATGATGGACTTGGCGACGCCGGATTGTTCCGAAAGGTCACCGAGTGACATGTTGTAGGCCTTGCGGAGGCGCTGGATGGTGACACCGAGCTGTCCGGCCTCTTCAGTCCCGTCACTGCCGGAAGCCCGCTTTCGCGGCCGCGTTGACATCTGCCGTATCCTTCTATAGAACTGTCGTTCGTTATTCCGAACGTTTCATCTAAACTTGGTCTTTTCTGAACCCTGTGGCCTAAAAAGGCAAGAAATATCGGGGTTTTGACTAATCGACGGGAACTTGTCGTGGTTTCGGATTGACGAACGCGAGACCCATTCATGGGTCATGGAGAAGGCAAATGCGCTATTTCCCTGTGTTTTTTGACCTGGAGAAGGCGAAGGTTGTGGTCGTTGGCGGCGGGGAGGAAGCCCTGCGCAAGATCAGGCTTCTGCTCAAGACCGGGGCGCAGATCGAAGTTGTTGCTCCTGTGATTCACGAGGAAATTGCAGCCAGCACACGTGTGAAGTGGCTGTCGAAAGTTTACGC
>CAZUKI010000277.1:1923-3031 GCA_964620785.1 uncultured Aestuariivirga sp. | reverse complement strand
CACGATACAGGCCCCGTGCGCCGACACCGAGATGCGATCGACCGGCAGGATGGCGTCAAGCTCACGCAGGGCCTTTCCGACGAAGTCGACAATGGGTGCGACGTCGATTTCCCGGTAGTGGCGGCCATCATGGTGCGGGCTCGCCATCTTGCGCTCAGCCACGGGTTCGAGGGTTGGCGAGTACAGCACCACCTTGCTGTTGGTGTATCCGATATCAACCACGGCCAGGCCGCGCAGTTTGTCGTGCTTTGCATCCATGAGGAAAACTTATGCAAAGTTGGCAGGTTTACGCAACGCCACTTCGGCCTATAGTCGCGCAACTGTAATTCGATCATCAGGATGAAGAGATGAGCAAGCTCAAATACAAGTCACTGCGCAAGGAGGTCATTGCCACCTGCCTCGCCATGAATGAACTGGGAATCAACCAGGGCACGTCGGGCAATGTCAGCGTGCGCACCGAGAAGGGCTTTCTCATCACCGCGTCCGGCATTCCCTATCACCGGATGAAACCGCACCACGTCATAGAGATGGACCTCGAAGGCGGCTATCGCGGCGATTTCCTGCCCTCGACGGAATGGCGGATGCACCTCGATATCTACAAGGCGCGGCCCGAGGCGGGCGCCATCGTGCATGTCCATTCCACCCATGCCACGGCCCTTGCCTGCCTGCGCAAGGATGTGCCCGCCTTCCACTACATGATTGGCGTGACAGGCGGCCCGAGCCTCAGGGTCTCGGACTATGCCGAGTTTGGAACGCCCGGCCTTTCCACCACGGTGCTCAAGGCGATGGAAGGCCGCACCGCCTGCCTGCTCGCCAACCATGGGCAGATCTGCTTTGGCGCCAACCTCGAGAAAGCCCTGTGGCTGGCGGGCGAAATCGAGGCGATTTGCCACCAGTATTGGGCTGCGTCTCTGGTGGGCAAGCCGGTGATCCTGAGCGAGGCGGAAATGGCCTCGGTCCTGAAGCGCTTCAAGACCTATGGCCTGCAGACCGAGGATCTCAAGGGTGTTGATCCCTCGGTGATGGCTGTCGTTGCGCCGATCCGGCGCGAAGGCGATGTCGTGACGCTGACACCCAAGCGTGCCAATCCCAACGTCAAGAGCGCCTA
>CAZUKI010000277.1:0-1823 GCA_964620785.1 uncultured Aestuariivirga sp. | reverse complement strand
CCGTTACAAATGTAATTCCGAAATGACAAAAGTCATCGGTGCCTAGGGAGGCCAAGTTCCGGATGTCCGCAGCGGCTGCACGCCGATCGCCATGGCTGCCTCGCCTGTTCACCAGCGAGCACCCTTTGCCATGGCTGCTTCCGGCAGCGGCATTGATGACGGTCTTTGGCATCTATCCGCTGGTCTCGGCGATCATCTCGACGTTGTACCGGAAGAACGCGGCAACACGGAAACTGGTTTTTGATCCTGACTACAACTGGGTCAAGGCGTTCGGCGACGAGCGCATGTGGAATGCGCTGATGAACACGCTGATCTACACCAGCGTGGCGCTTGCTTTCCAACTGGTGCTCGGCATGCTGATTGCCCTGCTGCTCGATTCCGACCGCAGGGGCTATGGCTTCATGCGGGCCCTGATGACGCTGCCGCTGGTCATTCCGCCCGCCGTCACGGCCATGATGTTCCTGATGATGCTCAATGGTTCCTTCGGGGTCATTGCCCAGGGCATCATCGCAACAGGGCTGCTGCCCAAGAACTTCTCGATCCTCGGTGATTCCGCCACGGCCCTTCCCGGCGTGCTCCTTGCCGAGATCTGGCAGTGGACGCCCTTCATGGTGCTGATCATGCTGGCGGGGCTCAGGTCCTTGCCCAAGGAGCCGTTCGAGGCGGCGGCGATTGACGGCGCCACCAATGTCCAGGCCTTTTTCAAGCTGACCCTGCCGATGATGTCGAAGGTCATTGCCATTGCGGTGCTGATCCGTGGCATCGACCTCCTGCGCGCCTTCGACTACGTGAAGGTGATGACGGATTCGGGGCCGGGAACGGCCACCGAGACGCTGACCAGCTATTCAGGCCGCATCTATTTCGGCAACGCCGACTTTCCCTATGCTTCGACGATCGCCCTGCTGACGCTGGTGCTGGTCATCGTCACCTCGACTGCCTTCATGAAGATCTTCCGGGTGAGGCTGTAATGGAACTGTCGCGCCCCATGCAGTTGCTGCGTGACGCTGCCGCCGTGGTGGTGACGGCGCTCTTCATGTTCCCGGTGTTCTGGTGGGCGCTGACCTCGATCAAGCCGATCTCGGCGATCTTCAACAAGGACCATGTCGTGTGGTTCGATTTCAAGCCGACACTGATCAACTATGCGGTGACGCTGTTCGGGCGCTCGCGCTCGCAAATGGCCATCGATGAAGGCCTCGGCATGGGTGTTGCCGGTGCCGATGCCTATGATTCGCGGCGCACCATCCTTGACTCGATCATCGTTTCGGTCGGCGCAACGGCCATCACCATGCTGGTGGCGGTGCTTGCCGCCTATGCGCTGTCGCGCATGCGCTTCCGTGGCCGTGACAGTTTCCTCAACTGGGTGCTGGGGCAGCGTTTCATGCCGCCCATCGCCATTCTTGTGCCGCTGGTCACGATCTATGCGGGCTTCGGCATGCGCGACATCCAGAACCGCTATCTGGGTTATGTCGGCCTGATGCTCATCTATGCGCTGATGAACCTGCCGATCGCCCTGCTGCTTATGAAATCCTTCTTCGACGACATACCGAAGGATGTGGATGAGGCAGCGATGATCGACGGCGCGACGCGCTGGCAGAGCTTCTCCAAGGTTGTGCTGCCCATGGTCAAGGGCGGGGTTGCCGCCGCGGCCGTGCTCTGCTTCGTCTTTTCCTGGACCGAGTTCCTGCTGTCACTGTTCCTGACAACCGATATCCGCACGGTTCCGGTCAAGATCCAGACTTTCGTCACTTCCACCGGCAATGAATGGGGTTTCATCGCGGCACTCGGAACCGCCGCCATGATCCCGAGCTTCATCTTCATCCTGC
>CAZUKI010000276.1:0-3033 GCA_964620785.1 uncultured Aestuariivirga sp. | reverse complement strand
CCATGTCCTGCAACTCGCAATCGCCGTTGGCGGCGCAGGTGAGGCAGTCGAGCGGATGATCGGAGATGTAAAGTTCCATGACACCCTTGCGCAGCTGGTTGAGGCGAGCGCTTTCGGTCCTGACCTTGAGGCCCGGTGCAACCGGCGTGGTGCAGGAGGCAGGCGTTCCCTTGCGGCCCTCGATCTCCACGAGGCAGAGGCGGCAGGAGCCGAAGGATTTGATCGAGTCGGTGGCGCAGAGCTTGGGGATCTTGGTGCCAAGCTCCATGGCGGCCCGCATGATCGAGGTGCCTTCCGGCACTGTGACTGCAATGCCGTCGATCTCCAGCGTCACGAGCTTCTCGGAGCTCGCCGCAGGCGTTCCGTAATCGGTTTCCTTGATCAGCATGGCCGTGAACTCCAAGAGCGACCCTCACCCTGAGGAGCCGCGAAGCGGCCTCGAAGGGCCGTGAACGGTTTTGCGGCACCTACTTCGAGGCTTTGCTGCGCAAAGCACCTCAGCATGAGGATTGGAAAGTGAACCATCACTCCGCCGCCTTTCGTGTCTGTTTCTTCATCCCGAAGTCCTCCGGGAAGAACCTGAAGGCGCTCATCACCGGCATGGGGGTGAGCCCTCCCATGGCGCAGAGCGAACCATCCGTCATTGTCGCACACAAATCTTCCAGAAGTGTGGCGTTCATTTCGCGGTCTTCGCCCGCCACGATCCGGTCGATGACCTCCATGCCTCGCACCGAGCCGATGCGGCAGGGCGTGCACTTGCCGCAGCTTTCGATGGCGCAGAACTCCATGGCGAAGCGCGCCTGGGCCGCCATGTCGGCCGTTGCGTCGAAAACCACGATGCCGCCGTGGCCTACCATGGCGCCATTGGCGGCGAAGGCCTCATAATCCATGGGCAGCGAGAACTGCGCCACGGGGACATAGGAGCCGAGCGGCCCGCCGACCTGGGCGGCGCGGATTTTCTTGCCAGAGCGTGTGCCGCCGCCGAAATCATTGATGAGTTCAGCAAGCGTCACGCCGAAGGCTTTTTCGACGAGCCCGCCGCGCCTGATATTGCCGGCAAGCTGGAAAGGAAGCGTGCCGCGCGACCGGCCCATGCCGAACTCCGCATAGGCCTTGGCACCCTTTGCGAGGATGAAGGGAACCGCCGCGAAGGTGAGCACGTTGTTGATGATGGTGGGCTGGCCAAAAAGCCCTTCGAGCGCCGGGATGGGCGGCTTTGCCCGCACCATGCCGCGCTTTCCCTCCAGCGATTCCAGCATCGCCGTTTCTTCGCCACAGATATAGGCGCCGGCCCCGCGCCGCACCTCCAGCGTGAAGGATTTGTCCGTGCCCTGAATATTCTGCCCCAGCCAGTTTGCCGCCGTTGCGGTGGCAATTGCCTGCTTCATGACCGCGATGGCATGGGGATATTCCGAGCGGATGTAGATGAGGCCCTTCGTGGCGCCCGCCGCGAGGCCGCCAATCGTCATGCCTTCGATGAGCATGAAGGGGTCGCCCTCCATCACCATGCGGTCGGCGAAGGTGCCTGAATCGCCTTCATCGGCGTTGCAGCAGACATATTTCTGTTCGGCCCTGGCATCATGGACCGTCTTCCACTTGATGCCCGCCGGAAAACCGGCGCCGCCGCGGCCGCGAAGGCCTGAGTCAGTGACTTCCTTGACGATATCGGCACCCGCCAGCGAAAGCGCCTTGCGCAGGCCCTCGAAGCCGCCATGGGCGCGGTAGTCGTCGAGCGACAATGGATCGGTGATGCCGGCGCGCGCGAAGGTGAGCCGTTCCTGCTTCTTGAGATAGGCAATGTCCTCGACGAGGCCGTGGCCCAGCTTGTGGCCCTTGCCGGAGAGGAAGCCAGCCTTGAACAGCGAGGCCACATCGCCCGGCGTCACCGGCCCATAGCCAACGCGGCCCTTTTCAGTTTCGACCTCGACAAAGGGCTCAAGCCAGAACAGCCCGCGCGAGGAATTGCGGATGATCTGGATGGCGATTTTCTTTGCGGCGGCCTCCTTGGCGATGGCCTTTGCAACCTCGTCGGCGCCGACCGCAAGGGCAGCGGAATCGCGGGGGATGAAAACCCTGATCATGCGAGGCTCCCCACGATCTGCTTGAGGGCCTTGGCATCAACCCGGGCCCGTGGCTCGCCATCAACCATCAGGGCGGGCGATGAGGCACAGTAACCGAGGCAGTAGGTCTTCTCCAGCTTGACCTTCTTGCCCTTCGTCAGTTTCTCGGCGAGCGCAATCAATTCACGCGCCCCCATCGACTGGCACGACTCGGCGGCACAGATCTTGATCACATGGCGCGGCTGCGGCGAGGTGTGGAAGTCAGGGTAGAAGGTGACGACGCCATGCACCTCGGCGCGCGCCAGGTTCAGCGCCTTGGCGATGACCGGCAGCGTCGATTCCGGCACATGGCCAAGTTCGGCCTGCAGGTCATGCAGGATCTCGATGAGCGCGTCTGGCCGGTCGCCATGTTTCGCGCAAGTTGCAAGGGCAGATTGCGCAGCCGCATCAGCCCGCTTGCCGGTGAAATTCAGGATCGTCGTTTTGGCCATGAGGCATCCTAGCTGAATGCTGCATGTGCTGCCAATTGAACTGGCCTATGGCGTGATAGAGCCCGCTGATGGCAAGGCGGAACAGGCCGCGTGTGGCTCTGGCTTTCAGGTGGCCTGTGTCGGCCAGTCTTCTTCCAGCGCCGCAAGGGTGCGTTCCATCGGGTCGCGGCCAAGCTCAGCAGCGAGGGGACAGGCGTCGGTCTCGCCGCAATTGTGCAGTTTCCGGCATTCGGCCTCGCTGATGTCCAGCGAGACATAGGCCCGTATTTTAGGGCAGGTGAGGCCGGTAAAGGTGAAGGAAACTGCCATGGCAGTTTTTCACCAGACGGTGGCGGGACGGGCATTGACCTCGATCAACTCCTGAGAGGAGGCGCATTTATCGTTAACAAGTGGTAAATGCGGTCTTCGGGGTGCCGACGGAGGGTGTCATGTCGAAGCTCTATGGCGAAAGCCACCGCACGCTGCAGCGCCAGTTCGATTCG
>CAZUKI010000275.1:0-3077 GCA_964620785.1 uncultured Aestuariivirga sp. | reverse complement strand
TTGCCCAGCTTTGCCTTCTTGATCTCGACGTAGTTTCCGACATGGGCGTTCTCGCCGATCACCGCGCCGGGGCGGAGCCGCGCAAAGGGCCCGATGCGCGCGCCACTGGCAATCGCCGCGCCCTCGATGTGGCAGCTCGCAAGGATTTCCACGCGGTCGCCAATGCTGACGCCCGGCCCGAACACGACATTGGGTTCGATCACGACGTCCTTTCCGATCTTTGTATCGGCGCAAAGAAAAACTGATTTCGGATCAATCAGGGTGGCACCGTTGAGCATGGCGGCGGCGCGCAAGCGCTTCTGCAGCACACCCTCGACATGGGCGAGTTGAATGCGATCATTGACGCCCGCAGTCTCCTCCTGGTCACACATCGAAAGCCCCACCTTGTGCTTGGCCTTTGCCAGCATTTCGACCACATCCGTCAGGTAGAGCTCGCCCTGGGCGTTTGCGGGTTTCAGGTTGTGCAGCAGCGGCCACAGGTGGCGTGAGGAGATCGCAACGATCCCGGAGTTACAAAGCCGGACTTTGCGTTGCGCCGCCGTTACATCCTTGTGCTCGCGAATGGCCTGGATTGTCTTGCCGCGCATCAGGAGGCGGCCATAGCCTGTGGGGTCTGCGGCTTCAAAGCCGAGCACGGCCATGGGCTGCGTCTTGCTGAGTTGCGCCAGCAGCGTGTTCAATGTTTCGGGACGTACCAGAGGCACATCGCCATAAAGGACCAGGATGTTGCCACTGAAATCCTTGAGCGCATTTTCGGCCATCATCACGGCATGGCCTGTGCCTTTGCGCTCGGGTTGTTCAGCAAGAAGGCAACCAGGCGCGCTGCGAACGGCTTCCCATTTTACGGCTTCATGCTCGGTGCCCGGCCCATGCACCACGACAACAAGTTGGGGGGATAGCGCCGTGGCGGCAGAAAGGACATGGCCCAACAGGCTGCGGCCAGCAGCCTTGTGCAGCACCTTGGGCACTGCAGACTTCATCCGCGTGCCCATGCCCGCTGCGAGAACGATGACCGCAAGGTCCGTCATACCAGTAATCATTTCCTCCAAACGCGACTCGTGCCTGCGGGCAATTCCATAGCAAGTTTCGGCGATTAGGGCCTTAATTGAGGCATTTTGTGGTTCCCAGGCGGTCTTGACCCCCCTCACCCCCACCCCTAATAGGGCGGCCATTGGACTCACATTGCGTCCGGTGGGGCCCGTAGCTCAGTGGTAGAGCATCTGACTTTTAATCAGAGGGTCGCTGGTTCGATCCCAGCCGGGCTCACCAATCTTATCAATGGGATAGGATTGCTCATAGTTCTCAGATCAAGGCAACAAACGAGCCAGAGCAGCCCGCAAGTGCAGCAATGACGGGTCGGTGCCGATAACCATTTAAAGTGCTGCAGTACCGAGAGCCTTTCTATCGCGGTGGTTTCCACGGGCAAATCTGGCAGGCAGGTTGTCTCCTTGCAGCCTTGCGGTTGCGACCGTCCTCCCAATCTCAGTGCCTCGTCCCCGACGTTAGGGTGAAGTTGAAATTCCTGCATGTGGCTTCTGGTGTGGCCGCGAGCCTCACGGGAATTGGCCGTCACGGGGTGTGAGTTCTTTCCAGATAGTGGGGTGGAACCAATTTCTTCTGTCCGCGTTTGGCACGGATAGTTGATGCAGCTCGCCTCGGTATTGACGAGGAGTCTTGGGAAAGGTCGCGCCGAACATGAAGCCATTGCCAGTCGCTGTCCTGCGCAAGACCTGGGAAGAAGACAATCACAGCGAACTGCTGTTCTACAGGGTGGCCTCATTTGTCGGCATCTGTGCCATTCTCTACTTTGCACAGGAAATACTCATTCCCATCGCGATTGCGGTGCTGTTTTCGATCCTTTTGACGCCAGTCGTTCGCCTCCTGATGCGCGGTGGCATTCCAAAGACAGCAGCGATCATCACGGTCGTCCTGCTTGTGCTTGTCGGCACCATTGCCACAACCCTGTTTGTCGGCCGCACGCTGACCAATCTCGCAGCCGACCTGCCACGGTACGAAACCAGCCTGCGGGAAAAGGCGAGATCAATAAAGCTCCTCACGAGCAAGGGTGTTGCCCTCGAAAAGGCCGCCCAGGTCATCGAGGACCTGCAAGTCGAACTGGAAAAGAAGGACCCGGCACTCACGCCGGGCGCTGATGCCGCCGATCAGAACAGGACGCCCATTCCTGTCGAGGTGCAGGAAACCCGTTTTGGCCCTCTCGATCCGGTGATTTCGGTGATGTCGATGGTCGTCCATCCCATCGTGCAGATCGCAATTGTTGTCTTGATGCTGTGCTTTATCCTCTTCAACAGGGAGGACCTTCGTGATCGCTTGATTGGTCTTGCCGGAACCAGGGATCTCCACAGGACGACGGCGGCACTTGATGAAGCTGGAACCCGGCTCAGCCGCCTGTTCCTTGGGCAATTGGCCATCAACTCGGGTGTAGGCACCTTCATTGGAATTGCATTGCTGTTGCTTGGCGTTCCGGGGGCATTACTTTGGGGCTTGCTCACCACGCTTTTGCGATTTGTGCCCTATGTCGGCACGATCATTGCCTCCATTTTCCCGATGATCATGGCCCTCGCGGTTGGCGACGGCTGGACACTGCCGCTGATGGTTGCCGGACTGGTCGTCATCGCTGAGGTAACGGCTGGGCATTTTCTCGAACCTGTGTTCCTGGGACGGATGACCGGCGTGTCGTCCACCGCGATTGTCGTTTCCGCAGCGTTCTGGGCGATGATCTGGGGGCCAGTCGGATTGATCCTGGCAACGCCGATTACGATTTGCCTCCATGTGTTGGGGCGCAACATCGAGTCCCTGAGCTTTCTCGATATCCTGTTCGGCAGCGAGCCAGTGCTCGACCCAGAAGACGCGCTGTACCAACGGCTGCTGAATGGTGACAGTGCCGAGGCCGCAGAAGGCGCAGACGGCTTCCAGGAAGATGGCAAGTTGGTCGAGTTTCTTGACACGGTTGCCGTACCGGCCTTGGCGCTTGCGCAAGAGGACATCAAGCGTGGCCGGATATCGAAGGAAAAAGCCACCGAGATCGCAACGACCTTTTCCGACATGCTGGACAACGT
>CAZUKI010000274.1:0-3090 GCA_964620785.1 uncultured Aestuariivirga sp. | reverse complement strand
AGCAGATAGTTCAGCGCTTTGCCCAGCCCGCTATTGGGCTCGACGAGCCGTTTCGTGAATTGATCGTTGATCCCCTGGTGAACGACAATTATCTTGTCCGGTAGACGACAACTATCTTGGCCGGTTGCCACCTGAACCGGCCGGGTGCGAAAGCGAGGTTTACAGTGATCGATTTCAGCATGACGCTGAGATGGATGACGTATGGCCGGCAAACGCATTGGAGATCACCAGGTGGGAATTTACAAGAAGCACAGAGCGAAACTGAGTCAAGAAGTGGCGGCGGCGAAAGTGGGCATCAGCGCGAGGTCCGCCCGACGGTTGGAGGGTTTGACGGCGCGGCCCTCGCAACGAGAAGCCCGGCCCTGGCGAACGCGGGCTGATCCATTTGAAGGCCTCTGGCAAAGCGAGATCGTGCCGATGCTGGAGGCCACGCCGGCCCTGACGGCGATGACGCTGCTGGAAGAAATGCAAAGGCGTTATCCCGGGAAGTACGACGACAAGCTGCTGCGCACCTTGCAGCGACGGGTACGCACGTGGAATGCGTGTTTCGGTCGAGAGCGGGAAGTGTTCTTTGCGCAGGTGCATCCGCCCGGTCGTTTGGGGCTCTCCGATTTTACGCACGCCGCGGTGTTGAACGTCACGATTGGCGGTGCGGTGTTGTTGCACTTGCTCTATCAGTTTGCCTTGGCCTACTCCGGCTGGCGCTACGTCGAAATCGTCCTCGGAGGTGAAAGCTTCGCGGCCCTGTCGTCGGGGCTACAGAACGCGATCTGGATGATGGGCGGCGTCCCGGAAGAGCATCGGACCGATAGTTTGGCGGCGGCTTTCAACAACCACGCCGAGCACGAACAGCTGACCCGGCGCTACGAGGCCTTATGCACGCACTACGGCATGCGCCCGAGCCGAAACAACCTGGGCGTCAGCCACGAGAACGGATCGATTGAATCACGCCAAGGAACGCTCAAGCGCACGCTGGAGCAAGCCCTGCTCTTGCGTGGGCACCGGGATTTTGAGGATCTGGAGGCCTACCGGCGCTTCGTGGCGGAAGTGTTTGGTCGCCTCAATGCCCGCGTTGCCCGCAAATTCAACGAAGAGCGCGGCCAACTCAAGGCGTTGCCGGCGCGGCGTAGCAGCGACTATGAGGAAGTGGAGGTCGGGGTGACGAAGTACAGCACGCTGTCGGTCAAGAAAGTGCTGTACACGGTCCCCTCGCGCCTGGTCGGGCATCGCCTGAAAGTACGCGTCTATAGCGAAAGGCTGGAATGCTGGCTGGGCAACGTGTGTGTGCTTGAGTTGCGCCGTGGGCAACCCGGGGCGACGGGACAGCGGGGCCGGGTGGTCGACTATCGGCACCTGCTGCCGGCACTCAAACGCAAGCCCGGTGCCTTGGCGCGCTCTGCCTTGCGCGATGACCTGTTCCCGCGCACCGAATACCGGCAAATGTGGGCGCAGCTCAAGGACAGGTTGAGCGAGGCGGCCGCCTGCCGGCTCATGGTGGGCTTGCTGGACCTGGCGGGCAACGCGGGCTGTGAGGCCGAGTTGGCCCAGCGCCTGGCGTCGCTGCTCGAATCGGGCGAACTCCCTGACCTGGAGCAACTGCAGACGGAGCTTGCCCCGTGCCCGGCAGAATGTCCGACGGTGGAGGTCGTGCTGCCCAGCCTGGCCAGCTACGATCAACTGTTGCAGGAGGTCGCATGAGCCCCGTTGCCGCCCGCCTGCCGTTCGTTCTCAATGAACTGCGCCTGCCGACCGTCAAGCGACTCTGGGCGGCCCTGGCTGAGCAGTCGAACAAGGAAGGCTGGCCAGCCGAACGCTTTCTGGTCACCGTGATGGAGCATGAACTGGCTGAGCGGGATACCCGGCGACTGGAAAGGCATCGACTTGAGTCCCAGTTGCTGCCGGGCAAATGGCTCTCGAACTTCGATTTCACGGTCGTCCCCAGCGTCTCGAAAGCCCACGTCAGCGCATTGGCGGAGGGTGACGGCTGGATTGGACAGGGGGCGAATCTTCTCCTGTTCGGGCCGCCGGGGGTGGGCAAGAGCCATCTGGTGTGCGCCATCGGCAACGGTCTGATCGACCGGGGGTATCGCGTCTGCTTCACGCGCACCAGCGATCTGGTACAGCGTCTGCAAGTGGCACGACGCGAAATGCGGCTTTCGGCGGAGATCGCTCGTCTTGATCGTTTTGACCTGCTGATCCTCGACGACCTGAGCTACGTTCGGCGGGATCAGGCGGAAACCTCGGTTCTGTTTGAGTTGATTGCCGAGCGCTATGAACGGAAGAGTCTGGCGCTCACCGCCAACCAGCCCTTCTCTGGCTGGGATCAGGTCTTCCCGGATGCCGCCATGACCCTCGCCGCCGTTGACCGTTTGGTTCATCACTCGACCATTCTTGAACTGAATGTCGAGAGCTACCGGCGCCGGGTCGCGGCGCGGGGTGGGGTGTTCGAAGCCAAGTCCAAAGGCCGACTTGATCCGGACAATCATGTGACGCCGCCGCCAGTTCCTGGAGACCGAAACGATGGCGGTGAGGGCGCCACCATCCCCGGCGAAGTGCGCGGCGCGCGGGGTGACGCCCCCGTTCCGCTACGCTCCACGGAGGCGTCACCCCGCGCAAAAGACCAAACAAAGACAACGTCAAAAGCAAAACCAACCCTCCCCAGCACCGCTGCAATCTAAGGACAAATGAATTACAACGATCTCGCTTCACCGGCCAAGATAGTTGTCGTTGACCGGCCAAGATAATTGACGCCGCCCACGGGGCAGAGGTTGCGGTTCGGGGTTGGTGGTAGGTGATCGACTGGGAGCGCTTATGTGAGCGTTATGTGTGCTGGCGAACAGCCTGTGTCCGCTTCCCACCGTAAGCTATCGACTGGAATTCTAATGCTTGGTAGGAAAAGCTGATTCTTAGCTTACGTATCAATACCCGATGAGTTCTTGTTCCCATTCCTCCAAGGAGTCATACCATGTTTGCTTCCAGCCCAGAGCTGATCAACGCTGTCGAGATCAACACCAATGCTTTTATGACGCTATCGCAAATAGCATTTTCAAGCGTCGAGCGCTTGGCGAGACTGAACCTCAATGCGGCTAC
>CAZUKI010000273.1:0-3109 GCA_964620785.1 uncultured Aestuariivirga sp. | reverse complement strand
GTGCTGATCCTCTTTCTGTATTTTGCTGGCACGCGCGGCATCAGCGTCGTCGGCCAGGCGATAGGCTATGGCCCCGTCGACATCAATGGCACGCTTGCCGGCATCCTGGTTCTTGGCCTCGTGCAGGGTGCATATTCCACCGAAGTCATCAGGGGTGCCATTCAGGCCATCCCCATCGGCCAGATCGAAGCCGCAAAGGCTTACGGCATGTCGCCTCTTCTGGCCTTCAATCGCATCATTTTTCCGGCCATGTTGCCCAACGCCCTGCCGGGACTCTCAAATCTCTGGCTTTCAGTCATCAAGGACACCACCCTCGTGGTGGTGACTGGCAGCACGCCGGAACTTGCCCAATATGCCAAGAATGCAGCGGGCTTCACCAAGCGCTACTTCCTCTTCTATGCCGTGGCCTTCTTCATGTATCTCGCCATGACCATTGTTTCGGAATGGCTGCTCGCAAAACTGGAACGCCGCATGCGGCGCGGCCAGGCAAAGTTGAGTTGAGGGGCGGACATGGATTGGACCTGGCTCCCCAAATATCTGCCATACTTCGGCTACGGCCTGATCGTCACCTTCGGCTTCGTTGTCGTCACCATGGTGTTTGGCGTGCTTCTCGCCATTCCCATCGGCTTTGTTCAGGCGACTGGCCCGCGCTGGCTGGCAATCATTGCGCGCAGTTATTGCACCATCATGCGCGGCACGCCGCTGCTCATTCAACTCTACCTGCTATACTATGGCCTCGGAACATTCCTCGGCGGCTATCCGGAGCTGCGCCAGACATTCCTTTGGCCCATCCTGCGCGAGGGCGTGTATTACGCCATGCTGGCCTTCATACTGAATGAGGCGGGCTATGCCGGCGAGATCATGCGCGGTGCCTTCCTTTCGGTGTCCAAGGGCGAGTTGGAGGCGGCCCGTGCCTATGGCATGTCACCCTGGCAGGTCTTGCACCGCATCTGGTTGCCACGCGCCTTGCGCAACGCCCTGCCTGCCCTGGGCAACGACGTTATCCTGACGCTGAAGGCAACGCCGCTTGTGACGCTGGTGGCTGTTGTGGACTTCTACGGCGTTGCAGACAGGGTGCGCCAGGAGACCTACATCATCTATCCGCCTTTGCTGTTTGTGATGGCGGTTTACCTGACCTTGACACTTCTCATCGGCCGCGCCCTCGCCAGGGTCGAGGCCCTCGTTCCGCAACGGCGATGACAATCCTGATGGAAACCTTCCGCAAGCATCTCCCTGAGCTTCAGGCGATCCGCCACGACCTCCACCGCAATCCGGAACTCTGTTTTCAGGAGAAGCGGACCAGTGGCATCGTTGCCGCCGAATTGGCACGCCTCGGCTTTGAAGTGACAACCGGCATCGCCGAAACCGGCGTTGTCGGCACCATCCGCAATGGACGGGGAAACCGTGCCATCGCATTCCGTGCCGACATGGACGCATTGCCGATCCCGGAAGAGACCGGACTTGCCTATGCCTCAACATCGCCCGGCAAGATGCACGCCTGTGGCCATGATGGCCACACCACCATCCTCCTGGGCCTCGCGCGGCACCTTTCCGAGACCAGGAACTTCGACGGCACAATTCATCTGTTCTTCCAGCCTGCCGAGGAAGACATCAGCGGCGCGTACCGGATGATCGAGGAGGGCCTGTTCCAGCGCTTTCCGGTGGACATGGTGTTTGCACTGCACAACATGCCGGGAACACCGGTGGGACAGGTGATCCTGCGACCAGGGTCCATCACCGCGGCGGCCGACATCATCGATGTTACAGTCAAAGGTGTTGCTGGCCACGGGGCACTACCTCATCTTGCCCATGATCCGGTGGTTGCTGCCGCATCGCTTGTCATGGCCCTGCAGACAATTGTGTCGCGCATCAACGATCCTCTGGATCCAGCAGTATTAACAGTCGGCGCAATCCACGGCGGCCAATTGGCAACGGCAATCCCGGAATCCGTAGCAATGAAATGCGGCTTGCGGACCACAAGTGCGGCCTCACGCGACAAGCTCCTCAAGCTTTTACCGCCGCTGATCGAAAACCACGTGAAGTCGCTCGGCTGCACTGCCGAGATCGACTATGGCGACTGCATCGTCTATCCCGTGGGCGTAAACGACACGACCGCTACGGCGCTTGTGCGGGATGTGGCAATTGCCGCTGGTCAGAAGCCCCAGGACATCGACCTGAAGGGCCCGATCATGTTTTCGGAAGATTTCGCCTTCATGCTGGAAAAGGCCCCCGGCTGCTTCTTTGGCATCGGCAACGGCCCGAGCAAAAGCCTGCATGATCCGGGCTATGACTTTAACGACGAACTGCTGGTGAAAGCCCCGGCCATTTTTGCCGGCATCGCCGAAAAGGCCCTGCCGAAACAATAGCCACAGGGCTGGGGTTGCCGCACATCGCGCTTGACACAGCGCGGTCGAACAGCTATATATTCCTACATTCCACTGCTGGGTCTTGAGCTAAGTGGAGATCATCGCAACTCCGGCGACGCACAATCGTCAAAGCACCAACCCGCGCTCCGCATGGCATTTGCAGCGACCTGGCAATGTTGCCCGCCGGTTCTGACCTGATGCGCATATGTCTCGCACCCGCTCTTGCCGCTACCATCAGCAGGAACTCCGAGCCTGGCATTCCGACGTTAGGATTTGCTGCTGCTTCCCGGCGTCACCGTGTCGGCAATCGCAACGAACGCCCTTTTGAGCAGCTTGCCGCCGCTCTTTGCAGCAGCCCCGGCGCGCTTACCGGCCACCTTGGCCACCGATCCGGCTTTCTTCCTTGCCGCTGCCAAGGTCGACTTCGCAACTTTCTTCGCGGCCGACTTCTTAGACGCAGGTTGCACCCGGCGTTTCTTAGCTTTCTTTGCTTTCTTTGTTGCCTTCATGCCTCTCGCCATTGTTCCCACCTCCAATGAAAATAGATGACCCAAAAACCAATCGCTTCGGTCACTTCTTGTCCCATCGCCAATTCAACAAACACCCTCGGGCATTTCTTGACGTTTCACCTATGCCGCTTGCCCAGCCGGTATTGCCGTCACACCCGGCTCCTCGACGTTTTCTTCCGGTTTGGCCTCGATCACCGGCGGTTGCGGGAGGAGTGAAAGCGCCTGAGTGGCAAG
>CAZUKI010000272.1:0-3130 GCA_964620785.1 uncultured Aestuariivirga sp. | reverse complement strand
TGCAGGAACTTCGGATTGTTGCGTTCCAGAAAGTTCTGATGGGCCTTGGCGTAGCCTTGGGCTCGCTGCAGATCCATTGTCGCTACCCTCCTTCCGGGCAGGGGCATTTTGCGCTTCATCGCCGCTGGCCGTCAAGCCAACCGTCTCAGCCGCCTTTCGCGCGGCATAGGTCTGCTCCCAAACCTCCATGGGCCTGCCGGTTTCGACCGAATAGCCGTCGAAATGCTCGACCACGATCCAGCCAAGGTTCCCCTTGTCCTTGATGGAAACGGTCTTGCCGTTGGCCGTCATCTTCTTGCCTTCGAGAAGGCCGGCCACAAACTCGTCCATTGTCGGCGGTGCAGGTGGCTTTGTGGCAGGTGCCGCCAGATTGGCGCGATCCCAGCCCTTGAACCAGGCATCGGCTCGCTTGTTGCCTTCCTTGGCGCTTACGCCTTGCCACACCTCCTTGGGCACCATGCGCTTGGCACCGGCTGCGAAGGCTTTCTCACCTTCGGCGCGATAGTCGGCCATGACAGGGGCGGGGGGAACAGCGGCGGCACCGAACAAATCCGCAGTGGTTGGACCAGTTTCGGCAGGCGTGTCTGTTTTTTCTCCCACCATAGACGGCTGAATTTCCTCATCTTTCTTGGCTGGTGGGCGAGTTTCGGGTGCAGTCGCCGGTTGGAACAGGTTCTTGAGTTCTGCCTTGACCGCTTCGCCATCATCCATGCCGGAAACGTCGAGGCCCGAGTCCTCCATCAGGTCGCGCGCGCCGTTATACCAGGAGCGCAGATAGGGCCGCAGCTTGTCGATTGACATGCCGAGGTCGCTTGCAATAGCGCGCGCAAACTCACCGAATTTCCGTGCGCCGGCCTCGATGTGGAATGCCGCCAACTCGGCGCCCGCTGCCATGATTTCCGTGTCAAAGCCCGCCGAAAGCTGGTTCTTGAGTTTGTCCTGCAGCTTGGCGCGCAACTCGGCGGCGCGGTCGGCGGTGACGAAAGTGTTGGAAGCGCCGTAAGTGCTGCTGGCTTTTTCGGTCCCCTTGGTGCCAGGGCGAGGGACGGCGGTATCGTAGAACTTGCGCGCGCGGTCGAGCGCCGTAGCAGGCAGGCCCTCGTCCTTCAATTCGCTGAGAGTTTCATTGAGCGAACGCCCACGATCCACATTGGCCTGCAGCCGCTCCAAGAACGATGGGTTGACGACGCCAGAGGCATATGGATCACTTGCGGCAGATTCCTTTGCGCGCCGCTTCTCGGAGATCGGCGGCGCGTCAGGCCGCAGTTTCTCATCCAGTTCCGCAAGACGGTCAGCGCCCTTGTCCGTGATGGTGAGTTTTCCGCGCTTGTTAGCGGTGGCGTAGCCTTGATCGACCGCCCACTGTGCATTGGCAGGCATCGGGTTTTTGAGGCTGCTGCGACCGTCCTGCGCTGCCCCCAGAACCGCAAGTTCCGACTGCTCATCCTTCGGTCCCGAGAACAGCGGATGATCGGCAAGAGGCTTCTTGGGCGCCTCGGTTACTTCATCAGCCGCAGCTTTCTTGCCGCCCTGATCTTGTTCGCCTTGAACGTCTGGTTTGTCTCGTTCTGCGCTTGCTTTTCCAGCGTCCTTGCCATCGCCTTCCGCAGCTGCGGGCTTGGCGAGCGCGAGGCTTCCCTGGTCTGCTTCGCCGGTGTCTTGTCCATCGACCTGCTTCCTCTTGACGGTTGCCAGAATATCCTTTGCCTTGGGCGCCGTCTCGCCCAGCAAGTCCGTGCCCTCGAAAGTCTTGCGGGCCTCCGTGACGAACATCTGCAGCGATTCCGACAGAGCTTTCCGCGACACTGGGCTGCGCCAGTTGGCGTCATCGCGGAACATCAAGCGAAGGAAGAACTCCGTCTCGACCGCAATCGTCTTGCCGCTGAAAATGTCGTTCTGGCCCACAAGAGAAGCCAGCGGCTTGCCCTCACGGCGCGAACGGTCCACCAGCCGCACGGCATCGAGCAGGGCGGCAGTCTGGTCTGTTTCCCGTGAAACCTTGCCGTCAGCCGCTTCGGCGCGCAGTTGCGCCCACGTTCCGGCCACATCGAGCAGGGCCCCACCAATGCCCTTGATGGCGACATCCGTGCTTTCCGTGAGTTTCGAGACAAGATCGCTGTCACCGTATGCTTTGGCGAGTAGGGCAGCGCCGATCCGGCGCACGGCGTCCTGGCTGATGGCGCCGGCATCATCCATCATCTTGCCGCGGTCGTTCTTGCTCACGACCTCCTGCATGAAGGCCCTGACGAAATCCCGGTTGCCGGCCTCGTCAACCTCGCCGCCGCGATAGAGGCTGAGGGTTTTCTCGGAGAGCGCCGAACTGTCCGCCATGGCGCGTTCGGGACTGGACATCTCGAGCGTGTCGCGCTCGTTCGCTTCCCGCGTGAAGGCTTGCCGGTCCTCGTTCTTCATGTCGCCCTGGCGGACACGGACAAGCACCGGGTTTTTCACTCCATCGACCGGATAGCCCTTTTCCTTGAGATAGGCCCGATAGGCTTCCGCACCGGGCATTCCGCGCTGATAGGCCCTGCGGATCGCCAGGACACGGCCATTTCCGCTTTCCACGGTGCCATCGGCAGCGATGATCGGCGCTCCGTCCGACGCCTTGGCGCTCTTGTCGAGCAGGCGAGGCTCGAGTTTCGTGGCGATGTCGTGGACCTGCGTGGCCGAAACCCGGCGCTCGCGGTCACGAGGCTGCAGTTCGGCAGGGTAGGCGGCGTTCGGCTGGCCATCGTCCTGCTGGCTGGCAACCAGGTCAGAGGCTTCCACCACGGCATACTTGACCGGCACCTTGCGGCCGGTGGAGGTGATGGCCTCGTCGTCGGCCACGTCTTTGCGCGATATTGGGCGCTGCCGCAGAAGGGTGGCAGAACCTTCTGCGACTTCTGCTACCTTCTGCGACTTGACATCGGCGGCAGCCCCGACATTTGCCGACTTGTCGCCATTTGTCGGCACTTGTCGATTGACGACTGCCGTTTCCTGCGCATTAGCGCGCCGTGGAGCGAGTTTTGCGGTTCCCGGCTGTGGGACAGCGGCGGAAGGCTGTTTCGCTTCCTGCGAGTCAGATTTCGCAGCGGGCGCCGTCTCGCCCAGCAAGTCCGTGCCCTCGAAAGTCTTGCGGGCCTCCGTG
>CAZUKI010000271.1:0-3150 GCA_964620785.1 uncultured Aestuariivirga sp. | reverse complement strand
GCTGCCGATGCGCTGATACTTGATCTCGAGGACGCCGTTGCGCCGGAGAAAAAAGGTTATGCGCGGTCGTGCGTCACGGAATTTCTCGGCCATCGGCTAGTTGGAAAACAGGTCTTCGTCCGCATCAATCCCTTGGACACTGCCGCAGCGGAAATGGATCTTGCCGCAGTCATACCCCATCGGCCCGATGGCATCGTGCTGCCAAAGGCAGAAGGGGCGACCTCCCTTTCCAAGCTTGACAGGCAGATGGCTGCCTATGGCAATGATGACGCACGCATCCTGCCCATCGCGACAGAAACGCCAAAGGCCGTCTTTGCACTTGGCAGCTATGGGAACATCACAAGGCGCCTGTGTGGGCTGACCTGGGGCGCAGAAGACCTGCCGGCCGCCATTGGCGCATCGACGGCACGCGAGCCTGATGGCAGGTTCACTCCGCCCTATGAATTGGCGAGATCGCTGGTGCTGTTTGCCGCCCACGCCGCCGGCGTTCCGGCGATTGAAACAGTCTACACTGATTTTGCGAATTTGCCCGGCCTGCAGGCCTATGCCGCGAGGGGCAGGCGTGATGGGTTCACAGGAATGCTGGCCATTCACCCGGCGCAGGTTCCTGTGATCAATGCGGCATTCACTCCAAGTGAAGCTGAAGTCGCCGCGGCCCGCCGCGTCGTCGAATTGTTTGAGAAGAATCCCGGCGTTGGCGCCCTGAGCCTCGATGGCAAGATGATTGACGCCCCGCACCTCAACCAGGCACGGCGCCTCCTGGCGCTGGCCGAGGACATAAGGGCCGTTTCACAACCTCAGCAGGACTGAAAGAACGGGCCGGCAGTGCCGGGAGAAATGGGCAACCGTGCCGTGCCTGTTCAGTCTTGCCATTCGCTGATATGGTTGTGGCAGTAGGGCTCCGGGGATGGGCAGTTGGCTCGCCTTCGGAATGATGCGCTCTTGATACTAACTCTGGGAACCTGAGGCGGATGATTTGATCTAGCAAGGGAGCCGAGCGATGGGAGATGCCCGAATTTGGATTATGGTCTGCTGTTTGACAGCCATCCCTGGTACCGCGAACATGGCTTGGTCTGCGCAAAGCAATGGTGGCACTGAAGGCCACCTGGGATTCTCCTGCAAGCCGGGTGATACCCATTGCACCTGCGATGGTTCCTTTCAGGACTGTTCAAGCATGAAGGACCTCGTCTGCGAAAAGGACACCATGGCCTGCGAGAGCACCATCTGCACCTGCATCAAGAAGACAAAGGCGCAGACCAGCCCGACCACGCCGGGAAAGCTGCCGTCTAAGGGCCTCAAAGGTCTCAAGCGCCCGGAAAAGGTGAACTGAGTTACTACTGCTCAGGCTACGCGAACTGGGCTTTCCGCCTGGTGGTGTCGGGTTGCTATTGGGCTGAACTTGGCCTGTGGCCGTAGAAGGCCTTCATGACGATCTGCCAGTCGCCGTCATGCCTGATGAGGGTGAGATAGTCGGTCCAGCTATAGCCAAAACAGTCGTCCGATAGTTTCACCAGTGCCATGTCGCCAGTGATGTCGATCATCTGGATTTCCGCTGGAAAGGCGCTGCCCGTCGGCTGCGGCTTTTCCTGCCCGATAAGCGCGATGAACTCGTCACGGGGGATGAATTCATAGCGCCCCTTGTCGTGGCCCGCCTGCATGCACAGGGGATGCATGGCCTGCCGCAGCTTTTCCGCTTCGCCATAGATCATGCCTTCAAGGTAAAGCCGCACGACTTTGCGGATGGCTGCAATGTCGCTGTAGGGAACCATCTCCACACTCCTGCCCGCCGGGTGACAAACTTCTCATGTCGCTATAACAGGATGGCAAAGGGTGAGAGAAGCGCATGTTTGATGACTTGAAGGACAAGGTGGTGGTGGTGACGGGTGGCGTCACCGGTATTGGCGGAGCCGCGGCACTGGGCTTTGCAAAGGCTGGAGCAAAGGTCCTGTCGCAATATTGGGGTGGCGGTCCCGAACTCGCGGCCATCGAGGTAGCGGGCATCAGGACCATTCGCCTCGATCTTACGCAGGCCGGCTCGCCGGCTGCCCTCACCGAGGCGGCGCTGGCTGCCCATGGCCGCATCGATGTCATCATCAACAATGCCGGAAGCCTCGTGGCGCGCAAGCCGCTCAGCGAAATCGATGATGGTTTCTTCGACCAGGTTGTCGATCTCAATGTGCGCCAACTCGTCCATTGCTGCCGCCTGGCCGCAGACCAGATGGTGAAGCAGAAATCCGGCAACATCATCAATGTCACCTCGATTGCTGCTCGCCAGGGATCAAGTCCGGGTGGCAGTATCTACGCCGGCGCCAAGGGTTTTGTGTCGTCCTTCACCAAGTCGCTCGCCAAGGAACTGGTGGGCCACAATATTCGGGTCAACTGCGTGTCGCCGGGCACCATTCACACAGCTTTCCACGACCGCTTCTCGACTGCCGAAAAGCGCGCGGCAACTGCCAAGACCATTCCCATGCAGAGGCTCGGCCTTGCCGATGACTGCACCGGGGCCTTCCTCTTCCTCGCCAGCGATGAGGCCAGCCGCTACATGACCGGGCAGGTGATTGAAGTGAACGGCGGCCAGTTGATGCCATGACCATGACGAAATGACCGGAACAACATGAATCCGCTGTTCGGAAGCAGGCTCCTGCCTAGGGACTATGACGTCCTTGCTCCCGATGGTTCGGAAGTGCGCCTCCTGGCAGCGGGCACGCGTGGCTCCATGGCACATTTCAGGCTCGCTCCAGGTGAAGTGTCGAAAGCCGTCGCTCACCGCAGCGTGGAAGAGGTGTGGTATGTCATTGCCGGTCAGGGCCGCATGTGGCGCAAGCTGGCAGGCCAGGAAGAGGTGCTGCAATTGCGCCCCGGCACATCATTGACGATTCCGGTGGGAACGGCCTTCCAGTTCAGCAGCGACGGCACGGTGCCGCTCGAGGCGGTGGCCGTCACCATGCCGCCCTGGCCGGGCGCCCATGAAGCCTATGAGGTCAAGGGCAAGTGGTGATCACCAGCTGCCGGTATTGGCCATCGACGCCCAAGGCTCTGCAACCGGAAGCGCATCGCCCTTCTGAAGGATCTCGATCGAAATGTTGTCAGGCGTACGGATGAAGGCCATGCGCCCGTCGCGCGGCGGACGGTTGATGGTCACTCCCGCCT
>CAZUKI010000270.1:0-3155 GCA_964620785.1 uncultured Aestuariivirga sp. | reverse complement strand
TGGTTCGCCTCGGCCTATGACACCGACGACTGGATCTACCGCCTGCTCACCATGCTGCAGATGGTGGGGGTTGCGGTCTTCGCCCTGGGCATTCCCGACATGTTCAAGAGCGCAGCCGCCGGTGGCCTGTTCGATGAGCGCGTCATGGTCATGGGCTATGTCATCATGCGCCTTGCCATGGTGTGCCAGTGGTTGCGTGTGGCAAGCCATGACGCGGCGCGCAGGCAGACGGCACTGACCTATGCCGCAACGCTGCTCATCGCCCAGCTCATCTGGGTTTACCTTGCCTTTGGTGCCGGGCTCAGCGTCACAGCATTCCTTGTGGCGATGATCGTTCCCTTCGCCATCGAACTTGCCGGTCCGCTCATTGCCGAGCGGCGGATTGGAACGCCCTGGCACCCGCACCATATCGCCGAGCGTTATGGCCTGCTGGCCATCATCGCGCTGGGTGAGGGCGTGGTCGGCACCATCGCCTCGGTTTCAGGCTCGATCAAGGAAGCGGGCTGGAACAGCGAGGCGCTGCTCTTGTGCGCGGCTGGCATCGGTCTCACTTTCACGCTGTGGTGGATCTATTTCTCGCTGCCTTTCGGCGAACTGCTGCATCGTAACCGCAGCCGTTCCTTCGTCTGGGGCTATGGGCACATGGTGGTCTATGC
This sequence comes from uncultured Aestuariivirga sp., assembly GCA_964620785.1. GTDB lineage: Bacteria > Pseudomonadota > Alphaproteobacteria > Rhizobiales > Aestuariivirgaceae > Aestuariivirga. The sequence continues at coordinate 2,499 of CAZUKI010000270.1, read as the reverse complement.
GGCAATCGCCGCGATGGGGGCGGGGCTGCACGTTGCGGGTTACTATCTCGAACATAAGAGCCACATCAGCGCCACCGCCACGCTGCTGTCGGTTGCCATTCCGGTTGCGCTGTTCATCGTGTCGATTTTCTTCATCTACTCATGGCTGGCGCAGGGCGGGGAACCGACGCACAAGGTCAAGCTCGCGGTCGCTGCCATCCTGGGTGCCGCGGCGGTCGGCCTGTCGCTGGCAGGGGTCGGGCTGGTCTATTGCCTGCTGTTCCTGGTGCTGGCGCCGCTCGCCATCGTCATCGGCCATGAATGGAAAGGCCAGCCGCTCAGTGCGGCCGGCCCACATCACGTTTCCAGAGATTGATTTCGCCGCGGCGGTCGCGGCGATCAGCGCTCAACGCACATGGCGATGCCCATGCCACCGCCGATGCACAGCGTGGTCAGGCCCTTCTTGGCCTTGGCCCGCTTCATTTCATGAAGCAGGGTGATGAGCACGCGTGCCCCCGAGGCGCCGATGGGGTGGCCGATGGCGATGGCGCCACCGTTGACGTTGACCCTGGCGGGGTCCCAACCCATGTCCTTGTTGACGGCGCAGGCCTGAGCGGCAAAGGCCTCGTTGGCCTCGATGAGGTCAAGGTCAGAGGCTTTCCAGCCGGCCCTCTGCAGGGCGAGCTTCGAGGCCGGGATCGGTCCTGATCCCATGATGGCCGGATCGACGCCGGCGGTTGCCGAGGAGGCGATGCGGGCCAAGGGCTCAAGCCCGCGCTTGGCGGCTTCGGCAGCCGACATGAGGACGAGCACGGCGGCACCATCATTGATGCCCGAGGCATTGGCGGCGGTGACGGTTCCATCCTTCTGGAAGGCGGGACGCACCTTCTGCACCGAGTCGAGGGTCACACCCTTCTTGATGTATTCGTCGGCGTCCACCACGACGTCGCCCTTGCGGCCGGAAATGGTGACGGCGGTGATTTCCTCCTTGAACTTGCCGGCGGCCTGGGCGGCCTCGGCCTTGTTCTGCGACTTCACGGCAAACTCGTCCTGCATGTCGCGGGTGATCTGCCACTGCTTGGCAACGTTCTCGGCGGTGGTGCCCATGTGGTAGCCGTTGAAGGCATCCCACAGCCCGTCCCTGATCATGGTGTCGATGAGGTTCCAGTCACCCATCTTCACGCCATCGCGCAGGTGGGCGGCATGGGTCGAGCGTGACATGGATTCCTGGCCGCCGGCGGCGACGATGCGGGAGGAACCATCGGCGATCTGCTGGGCGGCAAGCGCCACGGCGCGAAGCCCCGAGCCACAGACCTGGTTGAGGCCCCAGGCGGTGGCGGTGTTGGGAATGCCGGCATGAATGGCGGCCTGGCGGGCGGGGTTCTGGCCCTGGGCGGCAGTCAGGACCTGTCCAAGGATCACTTCATTGACCTCATCGGCGCCGACCTTGGCGCGCTCGAGGGCGGCCTTGAGGGCGACGGTGCCGAGCTGTGCTGCGGTCTGCGAGGCCAGCGCCCCGTTAAAGGCGCCGATCGGCGTTCTGGCGGCGGATACAATGACAATATCAGTGGACATGACAATCTCCTGGAACCGGCTCTGGCACGGCGTGCCGGGTTATGGGTGCGGGTTGGGGCTTCCCTATGGCAAGAACGTAACCATGTTGCAATGCGCCATTGGTATGCGCGGCGGTTGCTTTCCGTTTTGACTTGCAATTGTGCGGTGCATCGCGCACATTTTCGCAATGCGGGAACCCCGTTGGGTTCCACTGCATCCGGCGCGCCGGATGCGCCTTGGTTCGGGAGAGAGTTTCGTGAGCGACGACACCATCGGGCAGGGACAGGCAGCACGGGATGCACAAGGCCAGGCATCGTCGAAGGCGGCCATCGTCATCAAGAAATATGCCAACAGGCGGCTCTACAACACGGCCACCTCCACCTATGTGACGCTCGATGACCTGTCACGCATGGTTAAGGAAGGCCAGGACTTCGCCGTCTATGACGCCAAGACCGGAGAGGACATCACCCGCTCGGTCCTGACCCAGATCATCTTCGAGGAAGAGAACAAGGGCGAGAACACGCTGCTGCCCATCAACTTCCTGCGCCAGCTCATCCGCTTCTACGGCGATTCCATGCAGGGCATGGTGCCGGGCTATCTCGAATTCTCCATGGGCAACCTGCTCAAGGACCAGGAAAAGCTGCGCCTCCAGATGATGGAGAGTTTCGGCGGCGATGCCCTGAAGACCATGGAAGAAATGACCAAGCGCAACATGCAGCTGTTCCAGGACACGCTGAAGATGTTCCCGGGCTTTGGCGGGGCCTTTCCAAACCCCTTCACGCCACCCGCCCCGGAAGCGCCGGCCAGCAAGCCGCAAGGTTCGGGCGGCCCGACCAAGGATGACCTTCAGTCGCTGAAGGAGCAGCTTGCCGCCATGCAGCAGAAGATCGATTCCCTCAACCGGAGTTGATCCCGGCCCGCAGGGCTTTCTCCAGCATCGTATCCGTTGGCCTATGAGGCCTGGGC
>CAZUKI010000269.1:0-3157 GCA_964620785.1 uncultured Aestuariivirga sp. | reverse complement strand
ATGCCTTCGCCATCTACGAGGTCGGCATGAACCACGCAGGCGAGATCACGCCCCTGGTTGGCATGGTCCGCCCCCATGTGGCGATTGTCACCAGTATTGCCGCAAGCCATCTTGGCCACTTCGCATCTCTTTCCGATATCGCAAAGGCAAAGGCGGAAATTTTCACGGGCGTTGAACCTGGCGGTGCAGCGGTGATCTGCCGGGACACGCCGCATTTCGAGTTCCTGGCTACCGAAGCGGCACGTTGCGGCATCGGCACTGTCAAAAGCTTTGGCGAACACCCGGATGCAGATGTCCGGCTGGAGCAGGTGGCGCTTCACCCCAGCTTCTGCTGCATCACGGCGCGCGTCATGGGCGAACGCATGGCCTATCGTCTCGGCCTGGCGGGGCGGCACATGGCCGTCAACAGCCTCGCTGTGCTCGCTACGGCAAAGCTGGTCGGTGCTGATCTGGCGCGGGGTGGACTGGCGCTCTCCGAAGCAAGGCCTGCGGCGGGGCGCGGTGTCCAACAGACGTTGCAGCATGCCGCTGGACGCATCGAACTTCTCGACGAGAGTTACAACGCCAATCCTGCCTCGGTGAAGGCTGCACTGGCCCTGCTTGCCAACATGCGGCCGGGGAAGGGGGGCCGGAAGGTTGCCATTCTCGGTGACATGCTTGAACTTGGCGAGTTCGGCCCGGAACTGCACAAGGCCATTGCTGGTGATCTGTCGGTCAATGGCATCGACAGGCTCTATGCTTGCGGACCGCTCATGGACAATCTGTGGCGTGCAACGCCGGACGCCGTAAAAGGCGCCTATGCCAAAACGTCAGCAGAACTGGTTCCCATGATCCTTGCTGGCCTTGTTCCTGGTGATTGCGTCATGGTCAAGGGGTCGCTAGGCAGCCGGATGGGACTCATTGTCGAAGCCATGCGCAAGGCCTGGCCACAGAAAACGGAAATCTGACCTCATGCTCTACTACTTGTTCGGCACGCTCGCAGACCAGATCAACGCATTCAACGTGTTCCGCTACCTGAGCACGCGAACCGGAGGTGCCATCCTCACGGCGCTGTTCTTCATCTTTGTTCTCGGTCCGGCGATCATTTCCGTGCTCAAGATGAAGCAGGGCAAGGGCCAGCCCATCCGCAGTGATGGGCCGCAGCGCCATATTGTCGAGAAACAGGGAACGCCCACCATGGGCGGACTGATGATCCTCTCCGGCGTTCTCGTCTCGACACTGCTCTGGGCCGATCTCAGCAATCTCTATGTCTGGGCCGTGCTCTTCGTCACCATGGGTTTTGGTGCCATCGGATTCTACGACGATTTCCTCAAGGTCACGCGCGCCACCGTACATGGCTTTTCGTCCAAGCTTCGCCTGTTCTCGGAGTTCGCCATTGCCGCGGTGGCCGTTGCCTGCTTCATGTGGATTGGCGACAAGTCGCTGTCGAGTTCACTGGCGGTGCCCTTCTTCAAGGATGTCCTGATCTATTTCGGGCCGTTCTTCATTTTTGTCGGCATGATCGTGATCGTTGGCGCCGGCAACGCCGTCAACATCACGGATGGCCTTGACGGCCTTGCCATTGTCCCGGTCATGATCGCCGCAGCCAGCTATGGGCTGATTGCCTATCTCGTCGGCAACTTTGTCTTTGCCGAATATCTCCAGCTTCACTTCGTCCGTGGCACGGGTGAATTGGCGGTCATCTGTGGTGCGCTTGTGGGCGCCGGGCTCGGCTTCCTGTGGTTCAATGCACCGCCGGCCATGATCTTCATGGGTGATACCGGGTCCCTGTCGCTCGGCGGTGCCCTCGGCGCCATTGCCGTGGCGGTGAAGCATGAGATCGTCCTCATTGTCATAGGCGGGCTTTTTGTTCTCGAAACCGTTTCAGTCATTGTGCAGGTGGCGTCATTCAAACTCACCGGCAAGCGTGTCTTTGCCATGGCGCCGCTGCATCATCATTTTGAACAGAAGGGCTGGAAGGAGCCGACCATCGTGATCCGCTTCTGGATCATTGCCATGGTGCTGGCGCTCATCGGCCTTTCCACACTGAAGCTCAGGTGACGCGATGTTTCCTGCCGTCGGCTTCAAGGGAAAACGTGTGGCTCTCTTCGGATTGGCCCGCTCAGGCATGTCCTGTGCCGAAGCCCTGAGGCTTGGTGGGGCAGAGGTGCTCGCCTGGGATGACAGCGACCCGGCGGTTGAAAAGGCAAGGGCAGAGGGGTTGCCGGTGACCAATCTGCACACGGTCGATTTCCGCGGCCTGGCGGGCCTCGTGCTGAGTCCGGGTGTTCCGCTTACCCATCCCGAACCGCATTGGACGGTCGTCAAAGCGCGGGCTGCCGGCGTCGAAATTCTCGGCGATACCGAAGTGTTTGCGCGCGCCATCCAGGACACGGGTGCGCGAATGATCGCCATCACCGGAACCAATGGCAAGTCAACCACCACCGCCCTGATCGGGCACGTGCTGAAACACGCAGGCCTTGATGTCGATGTGGGAGGCAACATCGGCAATGCCGTTTTCAACCTGCGGCCACCGCAGCGCGGCAGAAACTATGTGCTTGAGTTGTCGTCCTTCCAGATCGACCTGATGAAGGGTCTGGCTCCCGACGTTGGCGTGCTCACCAACCTCACGCCTGACCATCTCGACCGGCACGGCACGATGGAGAATTATGCCGCCGTGAAGGCACGCATGTTTGCCAAGCAGCGTGAAGGCCAGACGGCGCTGGTGGGGGTCGATGATACTTGGTGCGAGGCCATTGCCAACGCCATTCATGGCGGGGCGGCTCTGCGTCGGGTGTCCGTGCTGCGGGATGTCGCCGACGGCATTTCGGCGCCGGATGGTGTCCTGCGCGACCGCGAAGGCGGCCACCTCAAGGCCGAGATTGATTTGAGGGAAATGCATGCGTTGCGCGGGCGGCACAACTGGCAGAATGCCTGCATGGCCTATGGCGCGGCGGCTGCGCTGGGCGTTGCGCCATCCGAAATTGCGCGGGCCATGGAGCAGTTTCCCGGTCTGGCTCACCGCATGCAGGAAGTTGGGCGCGTTGGCACCACTGCCTTCATCAATGACTCAAAAGCAACGAACGCCGATGCGGCGGAGAAGGCACTCGCCTCATACGAACGCATTTACTGGATTGCCGGTGGCATTCCGAAGGCCGGTGGCATTTCGTCCCTTGAA
>CAZUKI010000268.1:0-3158 GCA_964620785.1 uncultured Aestuariivirga sp. | reverse complement strand
TGGCGCTCCCTACGGGAATCGAACCCGTCTTTGCAACGTGAGAGGCTGCCGTCCTAACCGATAGACGAAGGGAGCCCTCGCCGGCTGCTATAGAGGATGGGCCATTGCCAATGCAAGCAGGGGCCAACGATTTCGGCACTGTGATTGCCGGCCCGGAGTAACTATGATCGCCGCAAAGGAGCACATGCCATGGATGTCCTGCGCTACGGATCGCTGATGCTGCTGGCAGGGATCGGCATTCCACTCCTTGCCGTCCTCAATGCCCAATTGGGAATGCGGATCGCCTCGCCGGTTGCTGCGGCAACTGTCCTGTTTGCCGTGGCTTTCGCGGCGAGCCTTGTGGCCCTGCTGGTAACCCGCAGCAGCGGGGCGCTGGCGCAGGTGCCAAGCCAGCCATCGCACCTGCTGCTCGCCGGCCTGTTCGTGGTCTTCTATGTGCTGGCCGTGACCTGGGTGGCGCCGCGCTTCGGCGTTGGCAACGCCATCTTCTGCGTGCTGCTGGGCCAGTTGCTTTCGGCCGCCATGATCGACAAGTTCGGCCTGTTTGGCGCCATGGTGAAACCGCTCGACGGGATGCGCCTTGTGGGCCTCCTGATCATGGCCGTTGGCGTTGCCGTCACCCAGCTTGCAGCGCGGGGCTGATGACTGAACACCTGAAACTGTCCCTCACGGCAGATGAACCGGCGCGGCTTGACCGCAGCCTGGCACGGCTGCATCCGGCCCTCAGCCGCGCGCGCTTCCAGCGTCTCATTGCCGACGGCCATGTGCAGGTCGATGGTGAAACGGTTCCGGATGCTGGCCGCAAACTGAAGCCCGGCCAGCACATCGAAGTGCTGGTGCCGGAGGCGGAAGCCGCCGAACCTGTGGCCGAGGCCATCGCCCTCGACATCCTGTTCGAGGACAAGCACCTCATCGTCATCAACAAGCCGGCGGGCCTCGTGGTCCATCCGGCGGCGGGCCATGCCTCAGGCACGCTGGTCAACGCTCTCCTCGCCCATTGCGGCGACAGCCTGTCGGGCATTGGCGGGCGCAAGCGCCCCGGCATCGTCCACCGCCTCGACAAGGACACATCGGGCGTCCTTGTCGTCGCCAAGACCGACGCGGCACACAAGGGCCTTTCCGAACAGTTTGCCGCCCACGGCCGCGATGGCCGGCTGGAGCGGGCCTATATTGCGCTGGTCTGGGGCGTACCGGAGCGCAAATCGGGAACCATCATCACGGGGATCGGCCGCTCCTCTGCCAACCGCCAGAAGATGGCGGTGTCGAACCGCGCTGATGCCCGCGAGGCCATCACTCATTACCGTGTGCTGGAAAACTTTGCGGGCCTGTGCAGCCTCGTCGAATGCCGCCTCGAGACGGGCCGGACCCACCAGATCCGCGTGCACATGGCCCATCTCGGCCATCCCATGCTTGGCGACCAGCTTTATGGCACGGGCTTCAAATCATCAGCGCGCAAGCTATCTGCCGAAGCGCAAGTGGCCCTCACCGCGCTGAACCGGCAGGCCCTTCATGCCGCAGTGCTCGGTTTTGAGCATCCGCTGACTGGCAAGCCCATGCGCTTTGAAAGCCGTCTGCCCGATGATCTTGAATGGCTCGTCAACGCCCTGTCGAGCAAGTCGTGATGTCAGGCGCCTGAGCGCTGCGCGTTCTGACCAGCGCCATAGGCTGCGAGGAACACCCGCACCGCCGACTGGGCAATGCGTTCGCGGCGCTCGGCCGGGAACTCATCCTCGACACAGAACAGGCGGGCCTTGAGCTGCACCGAGTTGCACAGGTCGATGAACTGGTGGGCGGCAAGGGCCAGGTCCTGCTCGGCAATCACCAGCTCGCCCTTGGCCACCCGCTCCTTCATGAAGCGTGACATGACCTCGTTGCCATAGCGCGGACCGGCATCATAGAAGGCCCGGCCGATCTCGGGGAACTTGGCTGCCGCCCCCATGACCATGCGCAGATAGGCAAGTGATTGCGGATTCTCGGTGAGCTTGCTCGGGAAGTTCCTGGCGATCTCCAGCAAAACCTCAGCAATCGGCCGCATATCATTGAGATATTTGGAACAAGTCCTGTCTACCTGCTGCCGCTTGTCGATCGAGATGAGCGCTTCGAAAAGCTTCTCCTTGGACGGGAAATAGGCATAGAGCGTGCCCTTCGAGACCCCCGCGGCCCGGACGATGTCATTGATGCTGGCCCCGTCGAAACCCTGCTCCAGGAAAACCCGGCGGGCGCCGTCAAGCACCTGCTGACGCTTTGCACTGTCGGCGGCGGGATCTAGGGCCAAGGCGGCGTCTGACATTTTATCCTCTGAATCTTCCTCTGGTGACTGGAACGAACCGTTCGGTCTTGACTTAGTCACTTTCACGGACTAGTTCAACTGGAAAGACTGAACCGTTCGGTTCATTTCTGGAGACACAGATGTCGAATAGCCCCGTCCTGCGTGCCGTCCCCAATCCTGGTGCCAATCTGGGCCCCACCCCGGGCCCCACCCCGAGCACAGGCGTGCCCCCTGTCGCCGAAGCAGCACAACCTGCGGCCGCACAGGCCCAGGCGGCCAAGGCAGCGCCAGCGCGCGGCGCAGGCCGCAAGAAGGCTATCTTTGCTGGCGTATTGCTCGCCGCCCTCACCGGTGCGGCCTGGTATGGCTATGACTGGTACACGGTGGGCCGCTTCACGGTCTCCACCAACGACGCCTATGTGAAGACCGACATGTCGTCGCTGGGCGCCAAGGTTGCTGGCTATGTCACCAATGTTCCCTTCAGCGAGAACGCCCATGTGAAGGCAGGCGACGTCGTCCTGAAGCTCGATGATGGCGACTATGTGCTCGCCGTGCAGTCCGCTGAGGCAAAGATCGCGGTGCAGAAGGCAACCATCGCCCGCCTGCGCACCCAGGCCGGTGCGCAAGCCTCAAAGATCGCCTCCGCCGATGCCCAGCTTCGCATGGCCGAAGCCCAATCCGATTATGCCAATGTCGTCCTCGATCGCCAGCAGAGCCTCTTGAAGCAGAAGGCCGCGGCACAGCAGGCCGTCGATGATGCCAAGGCCAAGTCGATCTGGAATGCCGGTGCCGTCGAGCAGGCCAAGGCCGGGCTCGACTCCGCAAAGGTCGATGCCGATGTGATCGCCGCGCAGATTGCCGAGGCCGAAGCCGCCATGGCCGGTCTCGA
>CAZUKI010000267.1:0-3228 GCA_964620785.1 uncultured Aestuariivirga sp. | reverse complement strand
AGACCGGCGCAACCGAAAGCGTCAGCAGTGTCTGGTTCGGCGTCTGCGCGAGCGCAATTCCCCGAGCAAGCTCGCGGAAACCACGCGAAAGATAGGCCAGCAGTTCAGACCCGAATTCCGTGGGAACCAGTCCCTTCGGCGTGCGCACAAAGACAGGCCGGCCCAGTTGCTGTTCGGATTTCAGGATCTGCTGGCTGACGGCGCCCACGGAGACACCGAGTTCCTCGGCGGCCTGCGCCAGAGTGCCAAGCCGCCCCACCACCTCGATGGCGCGCAATCCGTTCAGGTGAACCTGGTTCAGAAGCTCCATATAGTTTTTCTATAGTCACTGGCTGCAAAACTCCATACCAAATGGAGGCAGGCGGGCGCAGGTACTTCAGGGAAAGGAGTACCCATCATGTTTGCCAATTGGAAAATCTTCAGCTTCACGCGGCGCCGTCCGGATCAGGGCACTCCGGACCACTACCACTACCGTGAGCCGCTCGATCACCCCGAAGTCGCGCGCATGACCCTCAGGGAACTGGCTGACCTGCCCATGCCGCGTGGAAGATAGCGCATACTCGTTGGGGAGAAGTGGCGACCCGCGAAGAACCGTGGGTAACATGCGATCCCGGGTCCCTACTCGCGTAGGTGGGCGCCGTTTATGCCAGACCACGGTCCGGCACAGGGACAGCTCCCGTCAGAATCGTTTATAGGCCCCAGGGAATTGTGTTCCTGCACGTGAGCCGCAGTATCGCCGGAACCCATTTAGGCACTGCTGCCCGCAAAATCCAGCGCCCTAGCCGCGCCTGATGAACGACTGCTTTCCAATGACCGCCAGTGCCGCCCCGGTGAGCGCCATCACCGGAAGTACCATGATGATGGTGGCAGCCGAAAACCGCCCCCATTCTTCAACCTCCGCCCCCGCCTGTGCCTCCTTGACCGACATCTGCCCCATGAGGAATGGCGGCAGCGTCAATGCGTGATCGGTGGTCAGGACCACGGCAAAGAGATACTCGTTCCAGCACAGGACGAAGACGATGGCAGCGATTGCCATGAGGCCCGCTGCCGCCATCGGAAGCAGGATCGTCCGGAAGATGAGGAAATGCGACACGCCTTCCAGCAGGGCAGCCTCCTCCTGCTCACTCCGCTTTGTGCCGATCACCGGAAGGGCAAGCCACGCCACGACGGGAATGTGCGCGGCCGCATAGACCAGGATCAGCAGGACATGCGTATCGAGAAGGTGAAGCACCTTGCCCAGCACATAAAGAGGCAGCGCCACAGCGATCGGTGGCAGGATGCGCGTTGCGACCATGGCAGCGACAAGATAGCGATCCTGCAGCCAGCGCTGGCGTGTCGGCAGCCGCGTCGCCCCGTAAACAGCCATGGTGCCGAAGGCCAGCGCCAGCAGCGTTGCTGAAACGGCGATCAGCAGCGAGTTGCCAAGCCGCCAGTAGAAGCCGCCTTCAGCCTCCAGCAGGACATAGCGCCAGGCTTGCAGGTCGGGCACGAAATCCACGAACGGGAGATAGCGCGGACCATTGATGAAATCAGGGTTGGATTTGATGGATGTGAGAAACATCCAGTAGAGCGGCAAGATGCAGACCGCCCCCCAAATGACGAGGAGTGCGACTTGCCAGGCACGAACGCGGCGGACCATGGGTCCTAGCCTACGATTTCCTCCAGCTTCTCGGAAGCGATATCCAGCGCCTTCGAGAATCGGTCTTCCAGCGTCTTGATATGGGTCTGCGCCACATTGCGGCTTTCCCGCAGGACCTGGTTGTCGGCTTCCAACGCCTCGATGCGCTTGGTCGCTTCCGACAGGCGGTCCGCGACCATGAGCCCGGCCATCACCAGTTGCCGGATGTCGCCGATGGCGCCTACGCTTTCGCGGATGCGGCCCACTTCGACATCTAGCAGCTTGGCAAGATCCTTGAGATGGTCTTCTTCGCCATCCGGGCATTGCATGGTGTAAGGCCGCCCTGCGACCGTCACGACAACATTGGCCATGTGCCTCAGCCCCCGCTGTTTGAATAGAGCACGGCGCGGATGCGTGAGACTGCTGAGTCAATCTTGCCTGCCGCCAGCTTGCTCGTGTCCACAAGTTCTGCGGCCTTGACCCGAACCTGGGCAAGTTCCTTGTCGATGCGTTGCCGGTCGGATGCGAGCGCCGCCGCCTGCGCTTCCGCCGCTTTCATCCGCCGATCTGCTTCGCGCCTGTCAGAGACAACCTTCTCGACGACGTCGAGTGCCTTCTCAAAACGCGTCAGCGACGCTTCGAATTTCTTCGCATCTGTCATTATGACCCCTTGGCCCTATCTAATGCAGGGAATTCAAATTCTCAAGCCCCTTCAAAATGTTGCGAATAAGCCCTCACGGAGTGCGTCAACTGCGCAGTGGGATCATCCACAGCAGAGCCTATGCTCTGCCTTTGACAGGGAAATGCCGGGTGTTATCAGGGCCCGGACATCTTCACTCACGCGCAGCACAAGGATTTGAAATGACCGCTGTTTCTCCACGCATCATGGCCAATGCCATCCGCGCCCTTTCCATGGATGCCGTGCAAAAGGCCAACTCCGGCCACCCCGGCGCGCCGATGGGACTGGCCGACGTCGCCACCGTCCTGTTCACGAAATTCCTGAAGTTCGATGCCTCTGCCCCGCACTGGCCGGACCGTGACCGTTTCGTGCTCTCGGCCGGTCATGCCTCCATGCTCCTCTACAGCCTCCTGTACCTCACCGGCTACAAGGACATGACCATCGAGCAGTTGAAGAACTTCCGGCAGTTCGGCTCAAAGACCGCAGGCCATCCTGAATACGGCCACGCCGATGGCATCGAGACAACGACGGGGCCTCTCGGCCAGGGCATTGCCAACTCCGTCGGCATGGCCCTTGCCGAACGCCATCTCAACGCCGCATTCGGCGATGCTGTCGTCAACCACAAGACTTACGTGATCGCCGGTGATGGCTGCCTCATGGAAGGTGTGAGCCAGGAAGCCATCGGCCTCGCCGGGCACCTGAAGCTAAATCATCTCATTGTCATCTGGGACAACAACAACATTTCGATTGACGGCCGCGTCACCCTCTCTGACTCGACTGACCAATTGCGCCGCTTCGAAGCGTCGGGCTGGAAGACCATCAGTTGTGACGGCCTCGACCAGGATTCGGTTGAAGCTGCGCTGACCGAGGCACAGACCTCGGACCGCCCAGTCCTCATCGCGGCCAAGACCATCATCGGCTTTGGTTCGCC
>CAZUKI010000266.1:0-3232 GCA_964620785.1 uncultured Aestuariivirga sp. | reverse complement strand
TCGCCCTGGACGTTTTCCAGGTTCTTGACGAACAGCGGCTCGAACGCGGCTTCGGCAATCGCCTGGTCGAGCGGGGTGGACGCCCGGCGGCGGGCATCGAGGAGGTTCTCGATGAGATTCTGCTGCGCCTGGTTGAAGGTCACCACCCCCAATGAGAGTTTCCTGCCTTCCGGCGACAGGTAGTGCTTCTCGATGGCAGCCAAGATGGCTTCCGCCTCCGCCCGGTTGGTCCGGGACCCGCCACGGTCATAGACTCCCTGGACGCGCTCCAGCCTGACGGCGGTGTCTTCGGTCATGGGTGATGGGAAGGTCACCAGGCGATTGTCGTAATAGGTCGCATTGCTGAAGGTGATGAGGCTCTCGTGCTTGCTGCGGTAATGCCAGTCGAGGCTCAACTGCGGCAGCCCGATGCTCAGGCACTCGTCCAAGATGCTTTCGAGGTCCTGCACCTCGTCCTCGGCCAAGCTCACGTCATCGTCATCGGCCCGGTTAAAGAAGTTGGTGGGCGGCAGCTGCTTTGGGTCACCGACGCACACCAGTTGCTTGCCGCGGGCGATGGTGCCGACGGCATCCCAGACCGGAATCTGGGAGGCCTCGTCGAAAATCACCACGTCGAAGGGCTGATGCCCGGCTTCGAGATACTGGGCCACCGACAAGGGCGACATCAGGAGGCAGGGCTTCAGCTTTGGCAGCAGGGTGGGCAGATTCCGCACCAGTTGGCGGATGGGCATGTGCCCGCGTTGCTTCGTGAGTTCGCGCCGCAGCTTTCCCATTTCGGAATCCGCCCCCGGGGTCAGCGCGGTGCTGGACGGAATCTGCCCCGAAAGCCTGGCCACCACGTACTGCTGGGTGAGCTTCTGGAAGCGCGCATCGGATTCCTTGAATTCGGCAATCTTGCGCTCATGGTCGGCGCTCGAGAAGGCGCACAGGACCGGCTCACGGTCCATGGCCTTGCGGACCCACCAGCTCTGGTAGCTGTATTCGAAGAACTCGGCAATGTCAGCGAGGGGCACTTCGCCCGCCTCCAGAGAGCGAACCACCCCGGGCAAGCCGGCGCTGATGACCTTTTCCCGGATACCCTGCCACAGGCACCACGGCTGGATTTGATGGGCGGCGTGCTGCCAGCCCTGCACCTGGCCGAGCAGCCGCTGGAGGGCCCCGGCCGCATGCGGGTCGTCAATCAAGGAATCCTTGGCGCTGCACAGCTCAGTGACGCGATGCAGTTCGCTGACGAGTTGCCGGTAGGCATCGCGATAGTGCACCAGGACCCTGCCCACCGACCCGTCCGCCTTCAGCAGGGCACGGTTGTCGGTCACATAAGGCAGCAACTTGCCGAGCAAACTGCCCTGCGCGCTGAGGTCGCCGGCCGCCAATTGCGTCAGGGCGTCGGCATAGTCCTTTGCCCACTTTTCATGTGCATCGACCGCGGACCAGTCGGTCTTGTGGGCGTGGAATTCGTCTTGCAGCAGGGCCGTGGCGTCGGCCTCCATGGCGGCAAGCGCCTTGTCCTCCTCGTTCAGTTTCCGGAGCGCACGGATGAGGCCGTTCACGTCTCCTTCCGCCGGCGTTGCGCGGTCGGTCCGGTAGAAGCTGAAGCGCTTCAGGAAGCCGCGCTTGGCCAACCAGCTCTTGGGCCACCAAGTACTATTGGCTTCGGCCCACTGGGCTTCCAGCTCCTGGCCATTGAGGTTTGCCACTTCTTCGCGGTAAGCGCCGTCAAAGGCCTGCCAGGCCGTATCGCGCTCCAGACCGTGCTGGCGCAGCATCTTCAGGCGCTGCCGGGCCACCTCGTCGGTGGCCGCCCGGGCCACGCCAATAGGCACCCGTGGAGCCTTCAAGAGCACGTCCGCCATGCGGTCGAGGGCACTGAGCTCGGCCCACGATGAGCCATGCTTAGGACGGCCCAGGAGCTGCAGGAAAGGCGCCTTCAATTCCTGGGTGGCCGATGCCGCTGAGGCGAGGCTGGCTGCGGCCTCCAGCAGCTCCTGCTGCCACGAAGGGGTCCAGGCGGTGCGCTGGATGGCAAGCAAGGGATGGGCTTGCAGGTCGTGCAGCTGACTGGCCAAGGCCGCCATTTGCCGGCAAATGGCGCGCAGGGCATCGACTTCCTGGCGGGTGTGCTGGTTGGGGTCGGTCCAGTCGAGGGCAGCCGGTTTCCAGTGGGCACCTTGGATGCAGGTGCCCATCGCCTCGTAGATGGACAGCTCGTTCGAGTGGACGCGGTGCAGGGCGGCGACGAGCGCGTTCAGCTCGTCCCGCAGTCCGGCGAGGCGCTCGGCTTCCCGCTCCCAGTCCTTGACGGTGCGCCCGCTGGCGGCATTGAGGGCGTTGCCGAGTTGGGTCAGCACTTCCGACTTCTTGGCCTTGGCCGAGTGCAGTTCCAGGCAGAACGGCCCCAGGCCGATAGAATTCAACCGCCGATGCACCACCTCCAGCGCCGCCATCTTCTCGGAGACGAAGAGCACGGTCTTGCCTGTCGCCAGCAATTGGCAAATGAGGTTGGTGATGGTCTGGCTCTTGCCGGTGCCGGGCGGCCCTTCCAGGACCAGGTTACTTCCCGCGTCGGCGACGCAAATGGCACGCAGCTGCGACGAGTCGGACAGCATGGGGGTAAACAGCTGCTGGGGCGCGAAGCGCTCATCGAGGGTGTGCGGGGCAAACTCAGGGTCGGCCTCGCTGAACGCCTTGCCGGGGTGGTTGATGAGGTGGGCGACAACCGCATTCTCCTGGAGCTGCTTCTGGCGGTCCTGGAGGTCCTTCCACATGAGGTACTTGGTGAAGGAGAAGATGCCCAGATGGACCTGTTCCTTCACTTCCCAGCCCGGCATGTCGGTGATGTTGAGCCGGAACATCTGGAAGATTTTTTCCACATCCAGGCCCTTGGCGTCCGTCGGCAGGACCTCGAACGAAGGGAGCTTGAGCTCGAAATCATGGGTGAGCTTCTGGATGAGCGTCGGGTTAACCAGCGCCTCGTCGTCATGACGGGTCAGCCGGAACCCGCTGCGCACAGATTGGCGGCTGATGCTGACGGGAACGAGGAGGATGGGCGCGACGTGGTTCGCTTCCGAGTTCTTGTCTTCCCGCCACTGCAAGAGCCCGAACACGAGGAACAGGGTATTGACCCCGCCCTCCTCCTTGCCGGTTTCCGCGGCCCGGTAAATCTCGGTCAGCCGGTCATCCAGCTTGTCTTCCGGGACATCGACCACGATTTCGTTGCGGGCCAGGGCCTCTT
>CAZUKI010000265.1:0-3258 GCA_964620785.1 uncultured Aestuariivirga sp. | reverse complement strand
CGCCGGGGAAAACTATCCCCAGCAGGATTTGACCAACTGGACAGGGATTTTTTGCGGTGCAATAGTTTCCGCTTGGGCCGAAGCGAATGGCCGGGCCCTACAGGGAGCCCCTCCGGGGGAAAAGCACATGCCGCACAACATTTTTTCGCTCACCCGCCGCAGCGCCTTGAAGCTCGGCGCGGCCAGCGCCGCACTGCCCGTCCTGGGTGCTGCCGCGCGCGCCGAAGGCCCCATCAAGGTCGCCGCCATCTACACCGTTCCCGTCGAGCAGCAGTGGGTGAGCCGCATACACAAGGCTGCCACCACCGCCAAGGAGCGCGGCGACATCGAGTATGTGTTCTCGGAAAAGGTCGCCAACACCGACTATGAGCGCGTCATGCGCGAATATTGCGAGGCCGGCCACCAGTTGATCGTCGGCGAGGCCTTCGCCGTCGAGGATGCCGCCCGCGCCGTCGCCAAGGATTATCCCGATCGTGCCTTCCTCATCGGCTCGTCATTCCCGCCCGATGCCGCGGCCCATCCCAACTTCGCGGTTTTCGACAACTACATCCAGGACGCTTCCTACCTCACCGGCCTCATTGCCGGCGCCATGACCAAGAGCGGCAACATCGGCATGGTGGGCGGCTATCCCATCCCCGAAGTGAACCGCCTCATGAACGCCTTCATGGCCGGCGTGCGCGTCGTCCGCCAGGATGCCAAGTTCCAGGTGGCCTTCATCGGCTCGTGGTTTGATCCGCCCAAGGCCAAGGAAACGGCACTGGCCCAGATCGATGCCGGCGCCGACCTTCTTTACGCCGAGCGCTTCGGCGTCTCGGATGCCGCCAAGGAGCGCAAGGTCCTGGCCGTCGGCAATGTCATCGACACCCAGGCCGACTATCCGGAAACCGTGGTGGCTTCTGCGCTGTGGCACTTCGAGCCGACGCTCGATGCCGCCATCGCCGCCGTGAAGGGTGGCGCCTTTAAGGCCGCCGACTATGGCCAGTATTCATTCATGAAGGCCGGTGGCTGCTCCATCGCCCCGCTCGGCACCTTCGAGGGCAAGGTTCCGGCCGAAGTGATGACGCAGGTCAATGACGCCGCCGAGAAGATCAAGTCCGGCGCCTTCACCGTGGCAGTCGACGACAACGAACCCAAGTCGTCGTAAGCTGGTCATGTCCCCCATCCCGGGCCACCCGGCCGCAAGCCGGGCACCGCGGGGTGGGGGCCTTCCCGCATGACAGCCGTCCTCGAGATCGACCGCATCACCAAGCGCTTCGGCGCGCTCAAGGCCAATGACGCCATCAGCCTGTCGCTTGCGGCTGGCGAGATTTTGGGCCTTCTCGGTGAGAATGGCGCGGGCAAAACCACGCTCATGAACATCCTCTTCGGTCACTATGTGGCCGACGAGGGCGAGATCCGTGTCGATGGCAAGGTGCTTCCGCCCGGAGAGCCGCGCGCTGCCCTGGCGGCCGGCATCGGCATGGTCCACCAGCATTTCACCCTTGCCGACAACCTTACCGTTCTCGACAACATCATTCTCGGCACCGAGACCCTGTGGCGCTGGCGCTCCGATCTTTCTGCCGCCCGGGCCCGCATTGCCGGTCTTGCCGCGGATTATGGCCTTGCCGTCAACCCCGAAGCCCTTGTTTCCAGCCTGTCAGTGGGCGAGCGCCAGCGCGTCGAGATCCTCAAGGCCCTTTACCGCCAGGCCCGCATCCTCATCCTCGATGAGCCCACTGCCGTCCTCACCCCGCAGGAATCGGCGGCCCTTTTTGAAACCCTGAAGAAGTTTGTCGCCAGGGGCCTTTCCATCATCTTCATCTCCCACAAGCTCGGTGAGATCATGGATGCCTGCAATCGCGTCGCCATCCTTCGGGGTGGCCGGCTGGTTGCCGAGCGTAGGGTAGCCGATGTCTCGCGCACCGAACTTGCCGAACTCATGGTGGGCCGCCCCATTCCACGGCCCAAGGCAGACCCTCAGGAGAGGGGAGGCGTCGTCCTGTCCCTCAAGGAGGTCGCAGCCCGGCGGGGCACCCAGGCCCTCAACCGCCTTTCCCTGGACATTCATGGTGGCGAGGTCATCGGCATCGCCGGCGTGTCCGGCAATGGCCAGAGCCTTCTCGCCGATTGCCTCAGCGGCACCTGGGGCATCACGGCTGGCAGCATCTCGCTGAACGGCAGCGACCTTCCTTCCGGCTCGCCGCGTACTGTGGTGGCCCGGGGCGTTGCCCGCATCCCCGAGGACCGCCACGCCGAGGGCATGATCGGTGACATGTCCGTCACCGAGAACGTCATCTCCGAGCGCTACCGCAGTGCTTTTTCGGGCAGGGGTTTTGTTGACTGGCGCCGTGCCCGTTCCTTCGCCGAGGGCATCATCACCGCCTATGACGTCAAGTGTCCGGGCCCCGAGGCCCGCGTCCGCCTTCTTTCAGGTGGTAACATGCAGAAGCTGATCCTGGGGCGCGTCATGGCCAATGACCCGAGCCTGATCCTTGCCAATCAGCCCACGCGGGGGCTTGATGTGGGCGCAGTTGCCTATGTCCATGAACAACTGCTGGCCGCAAGGAAGCGCGGCGCAGGCGTGTTGCTGATTTCCGAGGACCTAGACGAGTTGCTGGCCCTCTCAGACAGTGTCGCCGTCTTGTTCAAGGGCGAATTGTCGCCGCCCATGTCGCGGAAGGACGTCACCATTTCATCGCTGGGCCTCCTGATGGCGGGGCAGGGTTTTTCCCATGCGGCTTGAGCCTCGCGAACAGCAGTCGCTTGTCCAGCTTGTCGGCTATCCCGTTCTCGCGTTGCTCTTTGCAGCGGGCGTGTGTGCGGTGCTGGTCATGCTGACGGGCGCCTCGCCGTTCCAGGTTTTTGGCTTGATGCTCAAGGGCGCGCTGGGCACGCAATTTGCGCTGCTCGAAACCCTGACACGGGCCACGCCGCTCATCTTTACTGGCCTTGCCGCCGCCGTGGCGTTCCGTGCCAAGCTCTGGAACATCGGGGCGGAAGCGCAACTCTATATGGGCGCTGTCATGACTGTCGTCATGGGAACCGGCCTTCTGCCTTTGCCATGGCCCATCCTTTGGCCGGTGCTGATGGTCTCGGCGATGATAGGTGGTGCTCTCGTTCTTTCAGTCCCCACCTTTCTCAAGACGCGCTTTGGCGTCGATGAGGTAGTCACCACGCTACTCTTGAATTTCATTGTCCTTCTTTTTGTCAGCATGCTGCTGGAAGGTGTCCTCAAGGATCCCATGGGCCTTGGCTGGCCGCAGTCGAAGAAGGTGATTG
>CAZUKI010000264.1:2100-3383 GCA_964620785.1 uncultured Aestuariivirga sp. | reverse complement strand
ATCGGCCGGATTCTGGTTGGCGTGCTGGATGAGGCCCCATAGCGTCCAGAGCAGGTCACACATGGCCTTGTAGATCACCATGCGTCCATGGTCGGCAGCGGTCGGCGCACCACCAAAATACGAAACCAGCATTTCGGCATCCTGGGCCTCGTTGAAGTGCCCTTCTACCGACAGGTCACCGAGATCCCACATGGGATCGTTCATGCCGGAATACTCCCAGTCGACAATCCACATGCGTTCGCCATCATCGAGGAAGTTTTCGCAAAGCGGATCGCAGTGGCAAGGCGCCAGAGCGGCGGGCCGTTTTTCCAGAACTTTGCGAATGGTGCCAGCTTCCTTGACAACATCGTGATAGCCCGGCGGCAGTTCAACATCCTTCGTCGACAGGACCTTGAGATAGTCATCGATCATCGCAAAGAGTTCGAAGCGAAAGGGAAAGACGCCGCCGGACACATGCAGCTTGCGGAACACGGCCCCGGCGCGGGCGGGAGAACCCGGGCGTGTCTTGAAGAGTTCCGGAGACATGGTGGTGGAATGGCTGACCATGCGCGTCACCATGAGG
Source organism: uncultured Aestuariivirga sp. (assembly GCA_964620785.1). Classification (GTDB taxonomy): domain Bacteria; phylum Pseudomonadota; class Alphaproteobacteria; order Rhizobiales; family Aestuariivirgaceae; genus Aestuariivirga. The sequence goes on along the minus strand of CAZUKI010000264.1, from coordinate 2,821 downwards.
CCCGTTGGAACGTCTGCGTAAAGTACTTCGGGGCTGACATGTGCCTCGGAGGCGACGAATGCAGCCGCAGCCTCGTTTGCCCGGTTGATGTATTCCTCGGTGCCCCTGCCGGGCACACGCAGCACGGCGCTGGAGAGCTGGTAGACGCGGTTCGTTAGCCCGCCAAGGCGCGCCACGGGCCCCTTGTAGGTTGCAATGATGGGAATCGAGGCAATGATGCCCCTGACCTCTCGTTCTTCCTCTGGTGACATGTTGCGGCTAGGCTATCACGGCTGGAAAATTGGGGAAGGGTGAAATGGCCGGAGGACATGACGTGCAGCACGAAGGATTTCTGGGTGACGTCTACGGCGCAAAGGATGCGGCGTCGGTTGCGGCCCTCTACGACAGGTGGGCGGCGACCTATGATGCCGAAATGGCAAAGGCCGGGTACCGCCACCCGTCAATCGCACTGGCGCTGCTGACGCGGCACCTTCCGAAAGGGGCCGCCCCCCTGCTGGATGCAGGCGCCGGCACCGGGTTGATCGGGCAATGGCTGCAGATCATGGGCTACCCGCAGGTGGAGGCGCTCGACATCTCCGAGGGCATGCTGGCGGTGGCACGAAGCAAGGATTGCTACAGTGCTTTCCATGTGCGGGCACTGGGCGATGAGTTGCCGTTCCCGGCAGGATATTTCGCAGGGATCGTTGCGGCCGGTGTCTTCACGACAGGACATGTGGGACCG
>CAZUKI010000264.1:0-2000 GCA_964620785.1 uncultured Aestuariivirga sp. | reverse complement strand
ACCGTGATGAAGACACCAATGCCCATGGCGAGGACAGAGGCAACACCTGCCCAATACAGCCCCAGCGGATAGGCAAAGATCAGCACGAGGATGGCCCCGGAACAGGGCCTGACACCCACCGCAAAGGAAAGCGCCAGGGCACGTGTCCATGACCAGTCGCCGCGCACCTCGGCAGCACTTGGGGCATGGGCGTGGCCGCAATGCTCGTCGTGGACGTGGATGGCGCCAGTGCGGGCGGTGGCAGCTTCAGGGCGCGAAACCAGCTCAAATTGCGGCAGGCCGGCAGTGACATGCTCCGTATGCGGATGAGCATGTTCATGCGTGTGTGCATGTCCGTGCCCTCGCCAGGCGGTCCACACCAGATAGAGGCCCATGGCACCGATCATCAGGTATGATGCGCTCTCGAGAAAACCGGCGGCATCCTTGGCCATGGCGGAGGCGCCATGGACGAAGAGCAACAGGGTGCTGACAACCACGATGGCCGTGAGGGCCTGGATCAGCGAACTCATGAAGGCAATCAGAATACCGCGCTTCAGTTCATTCTCGGTGGCAAGCAGCCAGCCCGAAATCACGGCCTTGCCGTGACCTGGGCCTGCCGCATGAAACACGCCATAAAGAAAGCTCAACACCAAAAGCGTCCAGGCAGCGGTGCTGGCGGATGACATGCTGAGCTGGCGCATGGCGCCAGCCATCCGGCCATAGAAGGCCTGCTGCTTCTCGCGCATCCACATCACCGGATCTTCCATGAAGGGCGTTCCAACGAGGCTGCCATCGGGATTGCGTGGCGGCACCAGGAGCTTGCGCTTGTCGATGACAACGGACTTGCCAGTTGGCTCATTGGCCTGCTGCGAAAATGCCGGAAGCACTGCGGCGGCCATGAACGTGGCAAGCAGCAAGGCGAGAATCAGCCGCATGAAACAACCAGTGCCTGGGCAAACATCGAGCCGAAATCCGTCGGTTGTTCCGGCTGCCAGTCCGTTCCCTTGTCGGCCAGGTAAGTGCGGGTCTGGTCAAGCTCTTCGGTGGTCGGCAGTGGCTTCAGGTCCATCTTGCAACCGTCGGGCAGCTTGCCGTTGAGGTTCGTGGGGTCCTTCTGTTCATAGTCGAAGGCGATGAAGAAATCCGGATCATAAACCTTGATCTCTACGGCACCCTGGCGCGGATCGACAGGTTCCTTCAGCGGCAGGATGAAATAGAGCTTGAGCTTTCCGTCAGTGAGGTCCTGGCCATACTGCGTGACCGGGGTCTGCGCCAGGACCTTGCCATGCTGCTTCACGAAGGTGAAATACTGGCTCTCCAAAAGATTCTTGATGTTCTCGTCGGTGAGCGGCTGGATCTCCGCAGGCTCGTAAACGCCGTTCTTGTTGGTGTCGAGACCTTCCAGGGCAAAGCCGGTGTAGTTTTCGTCAAAGGTCCATTCGACGCCAACGGCCCGCACAAGGCCCTGTTCATTGGCGATCACCATGGTTCGCATGGTGGAAAAAACATGAGGGTGCGCCGAGGCGACGGACACGTAACTGCAGGTTGCGAACATGCCGATCAGACAGGCCAAAATACGCCGATTCATCGTGCCCAAATCACTGACTCCTGTGGCCTCTTTAGGGCAGATGACGGGCGGCTCAAAGTTAACACGGCGGGCACACGCGCCTGTGATGTCGCGCACATTGCTTTTTCAATGGCGCAATGCCAGTGACTCCTGACCATGAGCCTTGATGTTTCCGCGGGCGCTGCCGTCCTTGCCGGCGCCATCAGTTTCGTAAGCCCTTGCGTGCTGCCGCTGGTGCCTGCCTATCTTTGCTATGTCAGCGGTGTTTCGCTTGAGGACATGGCGGAAGATGCCGCGGACAAGCGCCGTCACCTTGGCTGGAGGGTGATGCTGGCGGCGTTGCTCTTCGTGCTGGGCTTCACGACGGTTTTCGTCCTGCTGGGGGCCACGGCTTCGGCCCTGGGACAGGTGCTGCGTGAAAACCTGCCGCTGCTGTCGCAGATCGCCGGGGTTC
>CAZUKI010000263.1:0-3393 GCA_964620785.1 uncultured Aestuariivirga sp. | reverse complement strand
TCGCCAACAGCTTCAACCAGTCCAAGCTGGCGGAACTTGCTCGCGCCGATCAGGCAAGGCCACTCATGGGCCGTGCCTTGCAGGGCGACAAGGCATCGCTCGCAGCTTTGGCTGGCGTTGATCCGCAGTCATATCTGGACGTTGGCAAGTTCCAGAGCGATCAGGCCACCACAAAGCGGCAGCTTCGTGAGTCTGACATGGCTTTCATCGGAAAGGCAGTGGCAAACGCTGACACGCCCGAGAAATACGCTCAGGTCATGGACTACTTGCAAAGCCAAGGCTTCGATGTTGACGAACACGACCGCAACTTTGCGAACCGTGGGGCCATCATGGATGCGACGGCAACTGGTGGGCAGGCATTCACTCTTAGCCCGGGTGCTTCTCGCTATGACTCCAAGGGCAATCTCGTTGCCACGGCTCCGGGAAGGCCGGGTGCGGGACAAAACGCGCCAAGCGGTTTCAGGTGGACGCAGACTGGAAATCTTGAGCCGATCCCAGGAGGGCCGCAAGACCCGCGTATAAAGGCAACACAAGGCAACGGTGGCATCACAACAAAGACGCTCAATGACGCAGTCGCGGTCGATCAGGCTTTCAGAAACCTGGATTCCGCGCTCACTGAATACGGGACACTGATTTCCAAGACCGGTATTTCCATGCTGCCTGGGCAAGATAGTGACGCAATCGGGCAGTCGAGAACCAATCTTCAGCTACAGTTGAAGGAACTGTATAACTTGGGCGTCTTGAACGGCCCTGATCTGAGCTTGATGGAGAAGATGATCTTCGATCCGCAGGTATCAGCATGGAGTCCTGTCGATGCTTTTGGCAAACTCTATAGTGCGGCTGGTGGGCCGGGTGCAGCGAGCCTTAAGGACAGGGCCGACAAGTCGATTTCTCGCGTCCGCGACATGCTCAAGACCATTCGTGACAACAAGACGCGAGGCATCCTCGATGAGGGCGGTCAATTCGTTGGCACGGCGCAACAGGGCGGTCCATATCCCGGCGCTGATGGAATAACATCTGCTGACCAGGGCGGAACCTTTGCCTCTGGTGGTCAAATTAGTGAGGCCGATCTACCTGGAGCAATTCAGGAAGCTCAGGACGCAATTGCAAGCGGTGCTGATCCGCAAGCCGTTGTCGATGAGCTTGTCGGGATGGGTGTTGATCCAGATTTGGCGGGGACGCTTCTCAATGGCCAATAGGTTTCAGCATCTTATTCCCGGCGATGCTCAGAAGGCAAAACCGAGCAATCGCTTTGCCCATCTGATCCCCGAGAAAACAGACCTTCCCGAGGATACGGTCATCCCGAAGGATAGGCCAAGTCTCGCGCAGCGCAATGAGGCCGTGTTCTACGGCATCGCTGATACGATGGGCATGGGGCTTGCCGATGAAGGGGCTGGCCTGATTGATGTTGTTGTCCAGAAGCTGAAAGGCGACAAACGGCCCGTCAGCCAGATTTACAGCGACTTCGTGAACAAGGCGCGCGGCGATATGGCTGCGGCAAGCGAAGCAGCGCCTACCGATTACACAGTCGGACAGGTGTTCGGCGTTCTCCCAACTCTTGGCGCTGGCGCTGCCAGAACTGCCGCTGCAAAAGCACCCGGCATGATCCGTAGAGCATGGGAAGGGGCCAAGGCAGGCGCAGCTTACGGCGGTGCTTATGGCTTCGGAAGTGGGGAGGGTCTGGAAGGGAGCGCTAAGGGCGCTCTGGCTGGTGCTGCTACTGGTGCAGGCGTCGGTGCTGCACTTCCAATTGCAGGAGCGGCTGTCACGGCACCGTTCAAGGTGGTCAAGACCGTCGCACAGCGGAAGGGCAGCTACGCAGCAGAGCAGATTGCCAAGGCCGCGAAGCGCGAAGGCAAGACCGTTCCGCAGGTGCAGCAGGAGCTTCAACAACTTCAACAGACCAATCCAGACGCACTGGTGATTGATGCACTCGGGGAAAGCGGCGGCAGGCTTGGCCGCGCGGCCGCAAATCGCGGTGGCGAGGGAGCGCAGGAGCTTTCAAAGGCCGTCTATAGCCGCCAAGCAGGGCAGAACGACAGAATTACCGGGCGCGTTGCCAAAGACCTTGGCGACCCGAATGCGTATCAAAAGACGCTCGATGACTCGATTGATGCGCTCCGCACCAACGCCAAACCGCTCTATGACGCGGCCTTTAACGTAAAAATCAACTATCTGCGTCACGGTCCAGCAATCACTCGCGCATGGTCACGCATTCCTGAACGTCTCAAGGGACAGGTTGTCTCTGCCGCGAATGACATTCTCATTGCTGAGGGCAAGAAGCCGAAGGCAATCGGACAGGTCATTGGCAGGGACGCGCAGGGGCGTATAACTCCACTGCCGACAGTTGAGCAGTGGGACTACATCAAGCGCGGCATTGATGCCGTGATAGGGGCCGAGAATACCAAGGGTGCTGCTGGCGGAATGTCGGCCATAGGTCGTGCGCTCACCGGCGCAAAGAACGCCCTCATGAAGGAGATCGATAATGCGGTGCCTGTCTATAAGAAGGCTCGCGGAGTCTATTCCGATGATCTCTCGGTCAAGAATGCCCTAGAGCTTGGCAGGCAGTCTTTGAATACCGATGCTCCGATGTTGGAAAAGACAATCGCTGGCTTGGACAACGCCTCAAAAGACACGTTCCGCGTAGGCTATGCCCGCGCCATGGCTGACATTATCGACAGGATGGGGCCTGGCCATGACGCCATTGCTCGGCTTTGGGCGGCTCCCGGAAGGCAGAAGCGCCTCAAGGCCGTGTTCGGAGACATTAAGAGATTTGAGCAGTTCGCTGACTTTGCTCGCGGCGAAGAAAAGATGCGCAAGAGCTACACGGCTCTGAACGGCAACTCCACGACCGTGCGTCAGTTGACGGATTTGCAGGACGCTGGACTGTCAGGGGCAGAACCAATGATACAGGCGGGCGCACAGGTCATTCGCGGTGACTTCGGCGGAGCAGCGCTAACCGCAATTCGCAAGGTGCTTCATACCATGTCAGGACTAACAGAGGCGAGAGCAGATGAAATTGCCCGCATTCTCGCAAGTCCAAGCATTCCCCAGGGGACAGTCAGTAAGGCTGGACAGTATCAGATGAGCGCACAACAGCGGGCGGTCCTCGGCGCTCTCTTGAGAAATTCTGCGTCTCACGGATCGGCTGTCGCAGCGAGCGGACAGAGATAAGCCAAGCAATCCAAGCGACCGGCAGCAGGAACATCAGACCGACGCTGCCGAAAATGCCGTGCACATTCACGGTTAAAAACAACGCTGAACAAATTGCAACTAAGCCGCTGAACATGGCGGCGAGCATCTTCAAAAAGCGCATCCGGCCAGCATAGGCCGACCCATCCCAAAAATCAAATCTGAGGTTTCCCGCCATGGCTTTTGCTTTGCCGTGCCTTC
>CAZUKI010000262.1:0-3410 GCA_964620785.1 uncultured Aestuariivirga sp. | reverse complement strand
ATCGCGCTTGCAGAGTTGCGCGCCGCCTACAAGCTGCCCTTTGTCGGCACGGTGCCGGCGATCAAGCCTGCGGCGGCGCTGACCAGGACGGGTGTGATCGGTGTCCTCGCAACGCCCGGAACCGCGACGCGCGAATACACGCAATCGCTGATCCACACCTTCGCCTATCACTGCAAGGTGCTGTTGCATGGCGCGCCGCGCCTTGCCGAAATGGCCGAGCGCAAGCTCAAGGGCCATGCCGTTGATCCCGGGGAACTACGCGAGGAAATCTCGCCGGTGTTCCGCAAGCGTGACGGCAAGCAGACGGATGTGGTGGTGCTGGCCTGCACGCATTACCCGCTGCTGACCGAAGACATGACGAAGGTCGCGCCCTGGCCCGTCACCTGGATTGATCCGGCCCCGGCCATCGCCCGGCGTACCGCTGACGTGGTCGAGGAAACGCGCCTGCATGGAGCCTCGGCGGCGGCGCCGGCGCCCGGTACGGTGATCCTCACCTCGGCGCGTGGCAGCGCCTCTGAAACTCTCGCGGCCTATGCCAGCATGGCTTTTCCCAAACACATGGTGCTCGACCTGCCGGTTTAGGGCAGTGGGGTGTCCTGTTCGGAAAACAGGGATATTGCCGCGAGAACCAATTGCTCATTGCCTGACGCCAAACTGCCATCAGGCATGACGGTTACATCCTCAAGCCCCGTCCGGATTCCGTGGCCGCGCCGGATGGCCCTGCGGTCAACACTCCAGAGCGCAATGCCTTCTCCGTGATGGACCTGTTGCAAGGCGACATGATTTTCCGCCAGCACATTTTCCATGGCCTCAGCATGCAGAACGGCATCGTGGGCTGTTTCATCAAGGGCTTCAACCATGACCCGCACACATCGGGAGGCAATGCCGTTCCGGATAAACTGCCGGGCATCTTCGAGGCACAACAAGCCAGCTTCGATGCCGATATTCCTGGACAGCAACACATCAACCAGTTCGACTATGCCTTCCTCACCCTGGTTTGCAGTCACCAGATCAGGGAGGATGTTCCAGGATTTCACAAATGCCAGCCTGCGCTTCGGGTCGGGTTCAATTGTCGCCGACGTTGACAGCGAGATGGCTATGCCAGGGCAGGCGGCGCGCACCGCCGAAATGGCGGCCGCGCAATGTCCTGGATCAAATGTCTCGAGGCCGTGATCGTCATAGGGGTGGATATGTACGGAAGAGGCACCGGCCTTCACCGCTAGTCGCGCATCCTTCGCCAGTTCTGAAGGGGTGCGAGGTACTGCCGGATGAACCCGGTTGCCGTTCAGGGCGGCTTGGACAAAGGTGCGCTTTATCAATCTCTCAGACCCTGGCTAAAATGGCACGAGACGGATTGTGCACCGAAGGTCCTGCCTGTGCAAACCCGCAAGGTATTCAGTGGAGGGCCAGCCGCTCTAAACTGAACATTGCGCCTGCCTATGGGAGAATGGCGGGCAGGCCCCGGTTTGACAGGCCCCCCCTGATCGGCTAACAGCGCCTCATTCCACGGGGCCTCTGGCCCCGTTTGCTTGCCCGTGGCCCCCGCTTTTGAGGGCCTGTCGGCCGGGAGACCGGTGTCGAGGAGGGTGGGCTCCAACCAACCTGTTGGAGCCGTAAAGGAGGCCGGGTCCACCCCCGTTTGCCGCAATTTACGTCTCTGCACATTTTGAGAGAACGACATGACAAAGCGTGCAAACGCCAAATACAAAATCGACCGCCGCATGGGCCAGAACATCTGGGGCCGGCCCAAGTCCCCGGTCAACAAGCGCGAATACGGCCCCGGCCAGCATGGCCAGCGCCGCAAGAGCAAGCTCTCCAACTTCGGCACGCAGCTGCGCGCCAAGCAGAAGCTCAAGGGCTATTACGGCAGCATCTCCGAGCGGCAGTTCCACAGCCTCTATGAGGAAGCCGTGCGCCTGACGGGTGACTCGTCCGAGAACCTGATCGCTCTTCTCGAGCGCCGCCTCGTGACGGTGGTCTATCGCGCCAAGTTCGTCTCGACCGTGTTCCAGGCCCGCCAGTTCGTGAGCCACGGCCACGTCAAGGTGAATGGCAAGCGCGTCACCATTCCTTCCATCCGCCTCAAGGTGGGCGACGTGGTGGAACTGACCGACCGCGCCAAGGAACTGGCGAGCGTCCAGGAAGCACTGGCTTCGGCCGAGCGCGACACGCCGGACTATGTGGAAGTGGCAGGCGGTTCCGCCAAGCTCACCCGCATTCCGGCGCTCGGTGACGTTCCCTATCCTGTGCAGATGGAACCGAACCTGGTCGTCGAATACTATTCACGCTGATCCTTCATCAGTTTTGCAAGATTGAAGTGTTTCAATGGGGCGGGAGTTTCTCCCGCCCTTCTTCATGCTCGTTTAACCAGTCGGGGGACAATCATGGATCGTTGGCCGTGCACACTGATGATGGAACCGGAATGACATGAGCAGGCTGCTTCAACGTCTTGCCGGCATGGTGACATTGCTCCTGCTTCTCCTGGCAGTGCAGCCACAGATGCGGTCGCAGGCCGCCGAATTTCCCCTTCAAGAGTTTACGCTGGGCAATGGCATGCGCTTTGTCCTGTTGCCCAACGAGCAGGCGACGGCTGTGTTCTGGAGTCTGTGGTACGACGTCGGCGCGGCCGATGAGGTGCCGGGCAAGACGGGTCTTGCCCATTTCCTCGAGCATCTCATGTTCAAGGGCACGAAGACGCGCGCGGCCGGCGACTTCGACAACCTCGTCAAGTCAAACGGCGCCGAAAGCAACGCCTTCACCATGCGCGACAACACGACCTACTATGTGCGCATGCAGAAAGACCTGCTGCCGCAGATCATGGCGTTCGACGCCGACCGCATGCGCAATCTGGTTTTTGACGACGCGCTGGTTGCAACCGAGCGCGAGGTTGTGAAGGAAGAGCGGCGGCAGCGCGTCGAGAACGACCCGGCCATGCCCTTTCTCGAGGAGCGCGATGCCCTGCTGTTTCCGGATCATCCCTATGGCCGGCCGACCATCGGTTCCATGACTGACGTTGAAAACCTGTCGGCAAAGGACGCGCAGGCTTTCTACGACCGCTATTACCACCCCGACAATGTCATTGCCGTCGTCTCCGGAAACCTCACGCTTGCCGAACTTCGGAAGCTGGCCGAGTCATACTTTTCGGCAATCCCGCGATCCGGGCAGGCAACTCGCCATGTTGTTCACGCCCTGCCGGCAAAATCCGCACAGCAGCGCCTGGAAAAATCCAGCGCATCGGCGCGCTGGCCGTTCCTCACGCTGAGCTTCGCGGTCCCCAGCCATACCACTGCCACCGGCAAGGATGCCGTGGCACTTGAGTTTGCGGCTGACTTCCTCGCCGGCGACATGGACAGCGCGCTGGCAAAGGAACTGGTCATCGACCAGCATCTCGCTTCGGATGTCAGTGCCTA
>CAZUKI010000261.1:0-3440 GCA_964620785.1 uncultured Aestuariivirga sp. | reverse complement strand
CGGCAAGCCGGTTGTGATCGAGACGGCAATCAAGAACTCGGACCGCACGGCGGGCGCCATGCTTTCCGGTGAAGTTGCGAAGCGCCATGGCCACGCCGGCCTGCCGGAAGATACCATCACCGTAAAGCTCAAGGGTGTTGCCGGACAGAGCTTCGGCGCCTGGGCGGCCCATGGCGTGACGCTCGATCTCACCGGAGAGGGCAATGACTATGTCGGCAAGGGCCTGTCGGGTGGAAAGATCATCATCAGGCCGCACGACAAGATCGGCTTCAATCCCGAGGCCTCCATCATCGCGGGCAATACGGTGCTCTACGGCGCCATCACCGGTGAATGCTATCTGCGCGGTGTGGCGGGTGAACGCTTTGCCGTCAGGAATTCAGGTGCAGTGGCAGTCGTCGAAGGAACAGGTGATCACGGCTGCGAATACATGACCGGCGGCTGCGTCGTGGTCATCGGCCCGACGGGCCGTAACTTCGCTGCCGGCATGTCAGGCGGCATCGCCTATGTGCTGGACGAGGACAAGACTTTTGAGAAGCGCTGCAACCTCTCGATGGTCGATCTCCAGCCCGTACCGGAGGAAGAGGAATTGATCGAGAAGCACCAGCACCATGGCGGCGATCTTGAAAGTCATGGGCTCGTGGACATCACCACCGGCATGGACCGCCATGACGCCTCGCGCCTCCACGAGCTTCTGGCTCGCCACTACAAGTACACAGGCTCGGCAAAGGCCAAGACCATTCTCGACAACTGGGCAACTTACCTGCCCAAGTTCGTGAAGGTGATGCCAGTTGAATATGCGCGCGCTCTGGCTGAACTCGAAAAGGCGCAGGAATCCAGCGACGGCATGACAGTGGGTGTAAGGAGGAGCGCGTAACATGGGCAAGATCACAGGCTTCCTCGAAATCGACAGGCAGGACCGCAAATACGCACCCGCCGCCGACCGCATCAGGAACTACAACGAATTCGTGATCCCTCTCGGTGACGAGGGCACGAAGAAGCAGGCGGCGCGCTGCATGAATTGCGGCATTCCCTATTGTCACAACGGCTGCCCCGTGAACAACCAGATCCCCGACTGGAACGACCTTGTCTACAATGACATGTGGGAGGAGGCCTCGCGCAACCTTCATTCCACCAACAACTTTCCGGAATTCACGGGCCGGGTGTGCCCGGCGCCCTGCGAGGCGTCGTGCACCCTGAACATCGAGGAAGTGCCGGTCACCATCAAGACCATCGAATGCGCGATCGTCGACAAGGCCTGGGAGAACGGCTGGGTGAAGCCCCTGCCTGCCCTTGAGAAGACGGGCATGAAGGTCGCCGTTGTTGGCTCGGGGCCATCCGGCCTTGCCGCGGCCCAGCAGCTTGCTCGCGCTGGACACTCCGTCCATGTCTTCGAGAAGAACGCCAAGGCCGGTGGTCTGCTCCGCTATGGCATTCCTGACTTCAAGATGGAAAAGCACCTGATCGACCGGCGCGTCGCGCAGATGGAGAAGGAAGGCGTGGTCTTCCACTATGGCGCGCATGTCGGTGTCACTCAGGATGCAAAGCAACTCGCTGACTCCTTCGATGCCGTCCTGATCTGTGCCGGCTCGGAAAAGTCCCGCGACCTTCCCGTGCCTGGCCGCGAACTGGACGGCGTGCATTACGCCATGGAATTCCTGCCGCAGCAGAACCGCCGCGTTTCCAAGGAAAGTCCGCTCGACAACAAGCCCATCCTTGCCCAAGGCAAGCATGTGGTGGTGATCGGCGGTGGTGACACGGGAAGCGACTGCATCGGCACATCGGTGCGCCAGGGCGCTCTCTCCGTCACCCAGATCGAGATCATGCCGAAGCCACCGGAAAGGGAAAACAAGGAACTGACCTGGCCCAACTGGCCCATGAAGCTCCGCACTTCGTCTTCCCACCAGGAAGGTGCCGAGCGCGACTTCGCGGTGGCCACCCTCGCCTTCAAGGGCAAGGATGGCAAGGTCACGGCCCTGCAATGCGCAAGGGCCGGTTCCGACTTCAAGCCCATTCCCGGCACCGAGTTCGAGTTGAAGGCAGATCTCGTGCTGCTGGCCATGGGCTTTGTCCATCCCGTTCACGATGGAATGATCAGGAACCTTGGCGTGAAGCTGGACCAGCGCGGCAACGTCGAGGCCAACCTCAAGGATTACAGGACGAGCCTCGACAAGGTTTTTGCGGCCGGTGATGCACGCCGGGGCCAGTCACTGGTGGTCTGGGCCATCCGCGAGGGGCGCCAGGCGGCCCGCGCCGTCGATGAGTTCCTGATGGGAACGAGCGTGCTTCCGCGCTGACGCGCTATTGGACGGAAGGCATTGAAAAATCGTCGTAGCGGCCGGCCGGGGCCGCTGCACCTGCACCTGTCGTGAACAGCCGATCTGCGGCACTGCCGAGTGCAGCGTGAATGCGCGGCGCCTCTCCCTGGGTGGAGGCCATCGCCTGGCCCGTGGCAAGGTTCGCGGGTTTCATTTCCGCGGCACTGAACGACAGTTCCTCGCCATCCAGGCCTTGCTGCCCGAACTTGGGCAGGTTTCCGCCCACCTCGATGCTGATGCCTTTCTGCGGATTGGCATTTGCCACAGTCTGGGCGTCACCGCTTTCTGCTTCCTTCGCCTTGATGGCAGCCAGCAGCAGTTGCCCAAAGCGGCTGTTGCCCTGGCGCATGAAGGTGACGCCATCACGGGCCCTGAGCTTCCTGTCCACGCCCGTCTCATCCGGACCCCGGTCTGTGTATTGCCCGCTTGCATCGAGGAAATACTTCGACAGGTCGACAAAGTGTCCGCCCTTTGACTGCACGGCTTCCTTCTGCAGGTTGCTGATGAAGCGCAGATCAGCTTCAAGCTCCGGATCAGCCACTGGCGGTATGGCCAGCCAATAGACATTGAGGCCAGCGCCCAGGAGCTTGTCAGCCAGCGATGCGGCTTGCGCCTTGTACGCTTCGACCCAGGCGTCGGAACGGAACTCCAGCTGGTTGGCGCCACTGCGAATGGCCTGCCTGTCGTTGAGGCCCAACTCGACAACGGCAGCGTCATAGTCCTTGGCGATGACGATCTTGGGAACGGCGGCCACCCAATCATAGAATTCGGGCCGGGCCAGACCTGAGGCTTCATTGAAGCGGTTGACCACCTCGATGCCCTCGTCGTCCTGCGCCATGCGGGCAAGCCCGGCACCAAAACCACCGGCCAGCGAGTCACCAATCACCAGGATCCTGAAAATGCCGTCCGCTCCGCCGAGACCGTCTGGCATTGTGCTGTCAGGGGGAGCTGTTGTCGTGTCAGGCGTTGCTTCCGAACCCATCAGCGGCTCGTCAACCGTCTGCGCCCATGCGGCCTTGCCGCAAAGAACTGCAAGAATCAGGCACGCAAGCGCGACATACCGCATTCCAGAAACCTAACTGCCCTTGCGCAGGCGTTCAAGCAACTTGCGCGATGGCTTGCCAT
>CAZUKI010000260.1:0-3442 GCA_964620785.1 uncultured Aestuariivirga sp. | reverse complement strand
GGTTCGGTTCCGTGTTCCACCCTTGGTGGACAAATGGTCGAAATGGTGGACTTTCGGCTAAAACAGAGGACACCTAGTCAGGACACGGTGAGGAATTGAACCGTTCTCTGTCCTGCTCCCGGACAATCTCATACCAGCGCTTGACTGGTACTGGCGCTTCTGCAGGAACTTCGGCCTCCTCGATAACTGCCGAAGCTGCGCTGCCCGGCACGCTGTTGGCGATCTCCCACTCCAGAATCGCTGGCAGTGAAAAGCGCAGGTTGCCGCCCAACATCAGGTGCGGGATTTTTTTGCGTTCGCGTTCGGCACGATCTTGGAAAATGTGGATGGGCAGCGATGCGGCCTCAGCAGTATCTTTGGCCGTGAGGTAGCGGCTTCCTTGAGCATCAAAGGCCTCACCGACATCCTCATCGGCAGGCTTGAACTCCCGGCTGACGCCGAGCAAGGTCATCAGATGTTGTGCACCACGTCGCTCGAATTCAAGGATGTCGGCTTCGTGGTAACGAACGTGGCGGAACAACTTGTGCCAGACGGGCCCTTCGCCATCAAGCCGCCAGCGCCGCAGGGTCTTGAGGCTAACCTGCCAGCGGTCGGCGAGGTGCCTTTCGGTCATCACGGGGTAATGCATCTTTTTCTTCTCCAAGACAGATGACACCATGACAACGCTGTTCGCGACAGAAGCCAAGCGCGATCAAGGCATGCCCGTGTCGCCAGGCTCTAACGGCAATGGCCGATCAAGATCGACGTCAACGCCTGCGGTCAGAGCCTGTATCCGGCTGACAAACGCGGCATCGACAGGCAGAATCCGCCACGGCTGCTCTTCCATCTCCACAGCAAGGGCGGCAAGCGTTTTCTGTGTGAAATCCGATTTTCCCTCTTGAGTCATACCGTCCTCCTGCATCATCTATTGCGGCAGATCGTCCAGCTCGTAGCTGGTGCTCCGGCCACCGGCATCGGCTTTGCGCAGCACACCGCGTGTCAGCAGGTCGCTGATATCTCGCAACGCGGTATCTTGCGAGCATTTGGCGATGGTCGCCCACTTGCTGGTGGTCAGCTTGCCATCGAAACCATCCAGCAGTTTGTTCAGCAATTTCACTTGCCGTTCGTTCAGCGGCATTGAGCCCCAGTGCCGCCAGAATCGTGCCTTGACCAGCACAGCATCGAGCGTGACCTGCGCCTGATCGACGGCACGGTGCAGTGTTTCGAGGAACCAGAGGAGCCATTCAGTCACATCCATCGATCGCTTTTGGGTTCGCTCCAGGACGTCGTAGTAAGCCTTGCGCTCCCTCTGGATCTGGGCAGACAAGCTGTAGAAGCGCTGTGGGCTGCCATCGGCACGCGCCAGCAGCAAATCGCCAATGGCCCGGGCGATACGGCCGTTGCCATCATCGAACGGGTGCAAGGTGACGAACCACAGATGGCCTAGGCCAGCCCTGAGCAAGGACGGATCGTTTGACGGGCCATTGACCCAGCCAAGGAAGCGGCGGGTTTCGGCATCCAGCCGATCCGCCGGTGGCGCTTCGTAATGCACCCGCTGACGACCGATGGGGCCGGACACCACTTGCATCGGGCCGCTGGCATCGTCACGCCATGCGCCCACGCTGATCTTCGCCAGGCCGGAGTATCCCGTTGGAAACAAGGCTGCATGCCAGCCGAACAAGCGCTCCTGGGTAACAGGGGTGGCGGCATTGGCCGTGGCATCAAGCACCATCTCCACCACGCCTTCGACATGGCGATCCACCGGCGCCAGCGCGCCAATGTCTACCCCAAGGCGGCGGGCGATGGAAGATCGCACGGATTCGACACTGAGGGTCTCGCCCTCGATCTCACTGGTTTTGACCACATCCTCCGTGAGCGCGGCCAAACTGGCCTGATCACGCAAGGCCATGCCGACGTCCGCCAATCGACCCAGTAAAACGCCTTGGGCACGACTGACCTCCGCCATCGGCCCCGCCAAGGCCGCCAGATCGAAGCGCCAGTGAGGCCAATCGCTGGCCTGCCAGATATAAGTGTAATCGCCGCTATCCATGCGGAGATTATGGGGCGCATTCTCCGCACACGCAAGTCAATCACCGCACGCCGTACGGCGATAAGGCATGGCATTCACCGCAGCGTGAACCAATCCCAATCCGAAATGGGTGTAAATGGGTGTAAATGGGTGTGCATATGGTTGTCGCCATCCCGGAATGGCATGGGGAAAAGGGCCGGCTAATACAAGGAGGCGCATCCACGTGCCTACCAAGCGAGCATCATCGGGGCATCCCGGCCAGACGCCGTGCATCCTTGAGCAACAGAATCAATTGCTGCTCATTCTCCGGCGTAGGCTCGAAGCCAAATCGCCGGTAAAACGCCTCAGCCTCAGCATCAAGGGGGTGTGTCAGCATCGCCCGAATGCCTGCATGCTCGGCAACGGCAATGGCTCGATGAATGGCATCCTGCAATAGGCTGAAACCCAAGCCACGTCCTTGATAGTCGAGATCGACTGCCAGCCTTGCCAGAATGACCAGCGGGATCGGGTACTGCCCCATCCCGCGACGAACCCGCTCGGGTGCATCAAGCGTATCAATCTGGCCAACGGTCAGACTGTAATAACCTGCAACGCGGTCTCCATCGCAAGCAACAAAGGTTCTTGCCGAACCGCTACCTTGGGCTTGTCGTGCATGGCGCAGCAGCCAATCGGTGAGCGCAGGCTTTCCACAATCAAATTCTTCCACCCGATGACGAGCATCGAGTGGCTGAGGTGCTGACAGGGTCATTTTTCAGCCCAGACCGGGCGTCGGGAAAACAGATCGGCCAAACCAGGATTATCAGATTCAGGCCGATCCATCATGTCCAGGATCGCCTGGTACTGACTGCCTGAAACCATAAACAGACGCTGGTCGAGTAAGGTCTGCTCGGCCGCCTGGTAAGCGGCATCGAGAATAAAGTCCGTCAGCGATTTGTGTGCGACTTCGGCGGCACGGCGCAGTACGGTTTCTTGCGCAGGGGTTGCGCGCAACCCAAGGCGGGCGGAGCGCGCTGTGGAAGTAGCTGCGGGCATGACGGACCTCCTTAGACATACAATAGGCTCAATGTTAGTACAAACGACGTAGATTGTCCACGCAATGCCTTCTGCGAAGCCCCCACCCCGGAGGGCGACCGCCTGCCAGATATCCGTCTCGAACCTCACCACTTGAGCAGTCGCTCAAGCTGATGGATGGCCACGAAAACGGCCAAATCATTCAAGCCACGGACAGGATAGCAATGCCTGCCTCTCCGTCCCGGAAGGCAGACGCGGGTTCGGTTCCTTGTTTCACCACCATACACAAGGGCTCGGATAATCTCCGGGCCCTTTTTCTTGCCTGAAATCCCCGCACCACGCGGGGTTCCGACCACCTGTGCTGCGGGTGGCCATCAGCCGAAACGCCCGAAATCGGCCACTTTCTCGGCCAGAGCCGTCTCT
>CAZUKI010000259.1:0-3480 GCA_964620785.1 uncultured Aestuariivirga sp. | reverse complement strand
GGAGAGGATGGCGCCCGACGAGCCGACCAGTGCACCCGTAATGATGAGCGCAGTATTGGCCAAAGTGAAGCCGATGCCCGCAGCGGCCCAGCCCGAATAGGAATTGAGCATGGAAACGACGACGGGCATGTCAGCGCCGCCGATCGGGATGATGAGCAGGAAGCCCAGCGCAAGGCTGATGGCAATGATCAGCCAGAAATCAATGGGGCTCTGGCTGTCGAAGAAGCCATAGATGAAGAACAGCAGCGCCAGCCCGAGCGCGATGTTGATGTAGTGGCGACCCGGCAGAAGGATCGGTGAACCACTCATCATGGCATTGAGCTTGAGGAAGGCGATGATCGATCCGGTGAAGGTGATGGCACCGATCGCCGCACCCAGTGCCATCTCGATCCGGCTTTGCGGATGGATGATGCCATCCGTGGCGATGCCAAAGGCGTCCGGTGCGTAGAATGCCGCCGCTGCAACGAACACTGCCGCGAGGCCGACGAGAGAATGGAAAGCCGCCACGAGCTGCGGCATCGCCGTCATGGCGATGCGCTGTGCGGTGATGCCACCGATCACGGCACCGGCACCAAGTCCCGCAAGGATGAGAACCCAGGGCAGCAGGCCGACCGGCCGTGCCAGCGCCAGCGTGGTGAGGACAGCAATGACCATGCCCACCATGCCGTAGAGGTTGCCCTGCCGCGACGTGGCGGGCGACGAGAGGCCGCGCAGCGCCATGATGAAAAGTGCGCCCGCGACGAGATAGAGGACGGCAGCGAGGTTAGCGCTCATCTCACTTCTCTTTCTTCTTGTACATGGCAAGCATGCGGGCCGTGACCATGAAGCCGCCGAAGATATTGATGGAGGCGAGCACCAGCGCGAGGAAGCCGAAGATCATCGCAACGGTAGAGCCCGAGGCAATGGCCCCGGCCCCGACCGCCAACAGCGCGCCGACCACGATCACCGAGGAGATGGCATTGGTGACGCTCATCAGCGGCGTATGCAGCGCCGGCGTCACGTTCCACACCACGTAGTAGCCCACGAACACCGCCAGCACGAAGATGCCGAGCAGTGACACGAAGGGATCGACCGCATGGGCCATCTGTTCCATTACTTTGCGCCCTCGTAAATCTTGTGAACGAGCTTGCCGCCCTTGGCGATCAGCGTGCCGGAGATGCACTCGTCGGCTTCGTCGATTTTCAGCGTGCCGTCCTTCTGGATCATCAGGTCCAGGAAATTGGCGATGTTCTTGGAGAACAGTGGCGCGGCATTGCCCGCAAGCCTTCCGGCGAGATTGAGCGTGCCGATGATCTTGACGCCATTGTGCTCGACGATCTCGTCCGGCTTCGAGAGCGGACAGTTGCCGCCACGCTCGACCGCAAGGTCAACGATGATCGAGCCGGGCTTCATGCTCTCCACCATTGCCTGCGTGACAAGGGTGGGTGCCGGGCGGCCCGGAATGAGCGCCGTGGTGATGACCACGTCCTGCGATTTGATGTGCGAGGCGATGAGGTCCGCCTGCTTGGCTTTTTCCTCGGCCGTCAGTTCGCGCGCATAGCCCGCCGCCGTTGCAGCTTCGGCAAGGTCCACATAGACGAACTTGGCGCCGAGCGACTTCACCTGTTCCTCGGTGGCCTTGCGCACGTCCGTCGCCGAAACGATGGCGCCGAGGCGCCGCGCCGTGGCGATGGCCTGGAGGCCTGCAACGCCGACGCCCATGATGAAGGCCTTGGCGGCAGGAACCGTTCCGGCCGCCGTCATCATCATCGGGAAGGCGCGGCCGAAATTCGCGGCTGCATCAATGACCGCCTTGTAGCCAGCAAGGTTTGCCTGCGACGAGAGAATGTCCATGGACTGGGCGCGCGTGATGCGCGGCATCAGTTCCATGGCAAAGCCGGTCACCCCTGACTTGGCAAAGGCATCGAGTGCCTTGCGATCGCCATAGGGTTCGAGACCGCCCGCCACGATGGCCCCGGCCTTCAGTGCACTGAGCAATTTGCCGTCTGGCCTGCGGATGCACAGGACGATGTCTGCATCCTTAGCCACCGCTTCGCCCTTGACGATCGACGCGCCGGCAGCCTTGTAGTCGTCATCGGAGAAATTGGCACCGGCTCCGGCGCCCGATTGCACGGCAACCGTGGCACCCTTCTTGATGTAGGCCTTGACGGTATCCGGCGTGGCCGCGACGCGTGCCTCTCCGGGATGGCTCTCGGCAGGTACGGCGATTTTCATCCGTGCTGCTTACACGTTGATAGCGACAAAGAGGCCGAAGAGCACGAGCAGGCCGCCCGACAGGAACCACCTGCCGCCACTGCGCAGGTCAACCAGCGTTGCGATGATGCCGGCGATGAGGCCCGCAAAGCCCACGAAGACATTCCAGTTGTCCATGAAGCGGAAGGCAACAAGGGCAACCAGCACGAAGCCGCCGATAAGGCTGATCGCGACCGTTCCCTTGATGAAGCCGCTGTAGGTGTCCTTGTGGTCTTCAAACCCGCGCGGTTCGTAGCTTGGTCCGTGGCCCGCCATGATGCTTCCCTGCCCCAAATGATGTTGAGTCTCGATATCGGCTTTAGCCAAGGTGAAGTTCCGCCGCAAGCACGCCATGCCCGGCGATTTGGCGCAGGTGCCAGGGCAACCCTTTAATCCAACAATAGGAAAATAATGCTTGACACCGCGCGGTGAAATGCCTATATCCCGCTACATTCCAGATTTGTAGGCGCTTTCCCAAATGGTCTTCGACATCATATTCGGCACCAGCAATCTCGCCAGGGCAATCACCTTCTACGATGCCGTTTTTGCAGCCCTCGGTGTTGGCCGTGCGGTTGACTGGCCTGAGGGTTGGGCGGGCTGGGGCACCACCTATGGCGAGGGTGTGTGCCTCTGGGTGTGCCAGCCGTACAATGGCAAGCCGCCAACCGCCGGCAATGGCACGATGCTCACGCTTTTCGGAAAGAACGAGAAGGAAGTTCAGGCGTTCCACGCCGCGGCACTCGCCAACGGCGGCAGCGACGAAGGCGCCCCCGGAACCCGGCCCTATTATGAACCGAGCTTCTATGTTGCCTATGTTCGCGATCCTGACGGCAACAAGATTGCTTGTGCCTTTCTCCATTACAAGCCCTAGGTCGCGCCCGCAGCACAGGCCCGCACCGGATTACCAGAGGGCAAGCCCACCCCTCGCTTCCATCCCGGCCTCGAGGCGGGGAATGACGGCATAATCTTCGCTGGCAAGGATTGAATAGCCCGAGAGCAGCAAGGCCTCGCGGGTGGCAGCAAGCTCGGGGTCGGCAAAGACCTTGCCCAGCGCATCATGCAAGCGATCGACGTCACCTGCAACCGTCACAAAGGGAAGCCCCGGAACCTGCGGCGTTCGCGCCACTTCGGCGAGACCGGCAAGTGCCTGCGGACGATAGCGGCGCGCCAGGGCGATGGTCACGCAGTCGATGGCCGCGACATCGGCGCGTCCTTCCTGCAAGGCGAGGAGCGAGGCCAGATGGCCAC
>CAZUKI010000258.1:0-3534 GCA_964620785.1 uncultured Aestuariivirga sp. | reverse complement strand
CGGCGGCGGCTACTTCAAGATCATCAACCAGGCGGTGCCGGAAGCACTCCGCACCCTCGGCTATCCTGCCGATGCGATCGAAGAGATCATCGGTTACGCCGTGGGCCATGGCACGCTGGCGGATTCGCCTGCCCTCAACCACGCAGCACTGCGCGCCAAGGGCTTCGGCGATGCCCAGATCGACAAGATCGAACAGGGCCTCGCCTCTGCCTTCGACATCAAGTTCGTCTTCAACAAGTGGACGCTGGGCGAAGACTTCTGCCGCCAGACGCTGAAGCTCACTGACGAGCAGCTCAACGACTTCGGCTTTGACATGCTCGCCTCGCTGGGCTTCTCGAAGGCCGACATCGAGAAGGCGAACATCCATGTCTGCGGCGCCATGACGCTTGAAGGCGCACCCGGCCTCAAGGACGAGCACCTGCCCGTCTTCGATTGCGCCAACCCCTGCGGCCGCCTCGGCAAGCGCTACCTCTCGGTGGAAAGCCACATCCGCATGATGGCGGCCTCCCAGCCCTTCATCTCGGGTGCCATCTCCAAGACCATCAACATGCCGAACGATGCCTCGGTCGAGGATTGCGCGGCGGCCTACATGCTGTCCTGGAAGCTGGCGATCAAGGCGAATGCCCTCTACCGTGACGGCTCGAAGCTTTCGCAGCCGCTCTCGGCCCAGCTCATCGCCGACGAGGACGACATGGAAGACGTGGGCGAGGCGCTGGCCGCCAAGTCCGTTCCCGCCCGTGTCGAAACCGTGGTCGAACGCATCGTGGAGCGCATTGTCGCCCGCGAACGCGAGAAGCTCCCCTCTCGCCGCAAGGGTTACACCCAGAAGGCAGTGGTGGGCGGCCACAAGGTCTATCTCCGCACCGGCGAATATGACGACGGCCGCGTCGGCGAGATCTTCATCGACATGCACAAGGAAGGTGCAGCACTTCGCGCCATGATGAACAACTTCGCCATCGCCGTGTCGGTGGGCCTGCAGTATGGCGTGCCGCTGGAAGAGTTCGTCGATGCCTTCACCTTCACCAAGTTCGAGCCGGCGGGCATGGTGCAGGGCAACGACTCGATCAAGAACGCCACCTCGATCCTCGACTACGTCTTCCGCGAACTGGCGGTCTCCTATCTCGGGCGCAACGACCTGGCCCATGTGGAACCCTCGGAGTTCGGCTTTGACGCCCTCGGCAAGGGCATCGGCGCGGAAGAAGAGAAGGCCCCTGTGCCGGTTCCGGCCCAGCGCTTCCTCTCCTCGGGCTTCGTGCGCAAGACCAACCTTGCCAATGTCGTGGTGATGCCGAAGGGCACGCCAGCGACGGCAACCTCCCCGGCCCACGCCCTGCAGATGCGGGCGGGTGAAGCGGTGGGTGCGCTGGCGCTTGCCGAAACGCCTGCCGTGCAGGTCTCGGTCGCCATGCCGGAGCCGGTGGTCATGCAGCAGATGGACCGCCGCCTCGAAGCCCGCCTCAAGGGTTATGAGGGCGAGTGCTGCTCCGAATGTGGCAACTACACCATGGTCCGCAACGGCACCTGCCTGAAGTGCGAGACCTGCGGAGGCACCAGCGGCTGCTCGTAAGCGGTCTGACGATCTGAAGTGATAAGGCCGGGGCATGTCCCCGGCCTTTTTAATCAGCGCCGCAACATCCGGGCGATCTCGACAAAGGCGAGGACGGCGATGGCCCCGATGATGCCGAACAGCGTGGTGGCAACGGCGGCCGTGGTCTGCGTCACGGTCCAGGAATAGGCAAAGGGCGCCAGCGCACCCATCATGTAGCGCGACGAGGCAAGAAGGCCGGTGCGGCTGCCGAAGCCTTCGCTGCCGAACAGCGCCAGGGTGAGCGTGCCCTGCACGATGCTCTTGAGGCCGGAACTCAAGCCCACCAGCACCACGAAGATGAGGGCCGCGGCCTCTGCCGGTGCCGCCGCGGCGACCACGAACAGGCCGAGCGGCAGGAACGACACGCCGATCAGCGTTACCACGACGGGATGGCGCTTCGAGCCCACCAGCATGTTGATGAAGCGCACCGCAAACTGCGCCGGGCCGAACAGCGTCGATACCGCAAGCGCCGTCGCACCGAAGCCAAGGGCCGTGAGCATCGGGACCATCTGCGAGAGCACCGCCGAAAGCGCAAAACTCGACAGGGCAAAGCCTGTAGCCACCAGCAGGAAGGCGCGGCGCCGCTGCTCCGGGCGAAGTTCTCCCGCAGGCGCTGCCGGCGAAGCGGCACCGGCAACCGTGGTTCCGTCAATCTCCCTGCCCCATCGCGCGATCAGCGCATGGACAGGTGCACAGATCAGGAGATTGGCAAGCGCATAGGCGGCAACGAGGTTCCGCCAGCCCAGGATGGGATCAAGCCAGGAGGCAAGAGGCCAGAACAGCGACGAGGCAAAGCCGGCGATCAGCGTCAGGTGCACGATCCGCTTCTGGGCGCGGCCGCCCGTTGCCTGCACCAGTGCCGTGAAAGCCGCATCATAGAGAACGAAGGTCGATGCCAGCTGCACAAGGATGAGGGCCGCGGCGAACAAACGCCCGGATGGCGCCACCGCAAGCGCCAGCATCGCCAATGCCGATGCCACCGAACCCCAGGCCATGACACGCGCCGCCCCGTAACGGTCCAGCATCCGGCCCATGCGCGGTGCAATGAGCCCGCCAGAGGCCAGCGCCACGGTGAAAGCCAGGAAAAAGTCAGACTGTGACCAGCCAAAGCTCTTGGCGACGTCCTCGGAGATGATGGCGAAGGAATAATAGAGTGTGCCATAGCCGATGACCTGGGTCAGGCCGAACAACCAGACGATCTTTGCGATCCGGCTCATGATCTAGTGCTGCATTTCATCATGACTGCCATCATGCCATGAGCGCCTGAGGCTGTTGAAGAAGCGCGGAAGAGAGGCTGCCATGTGCGTTCGCCTGCATCACCGCTGCATGATGATGCGATTGCGCCTATGATCCATCATGCTGCTGAGTCCCGATCTGGCACAGTCATCAGTGGCGCGATGAACATCAACTGCATGCTTGCATCAGCTCTCGCCAAAAATAATTGTGGATAACTCTTGTGAGATACCGAAAGCCTTCATCACCTGCGCGACGCATCAGGACGCATGAAGTAGATTCTTCCGTGCACGGAGCGCCTGCGTAAAACAACGGTATTCCGCACAAAAGTCACGATTCAAAATTCATCCGTCAACGGATGATTTTTCCGGAATGCAAAATCTTTACGACTTGTTAGGTGTTTCAGGATGATACACCAGATGTAGTCGGCATATTGCCGAATCACACAAACGGGTTCACAAGGCAGACGGTGACAAGTGCATGTCTGGCATGATTCCCATGCGATGGTGCTTGGTTCACGAAGTAGAGCCTGCGTTGTGAGGCTTAAACAACTAAATCTCTAGGAGATGAACATGGCTGCTAAGAAAGCAAAGAAGGCTGCTAAGAAGGCTAAGAAGGCCGCGAAGAAGAAGAAGAAGTAAGCCTCTTTCGAGCGCTATCTTTTTTTGAGCATCGGCTCCGGGCGGCTCTGCCACCGGAGCCGATTGCTTTTG
>CAZUKI010000257.1:2479-3557 GCA_964620785.1 uncultured Aestuariivirga sp. | reverse complement strand
ACATTCTCGACCTGTTCGGGCTCGCCCTTGCGCGGCGGCGCTTCCTGCGCCTTTCCGCTGCGGGGCTTTTCGGCTGCTGGCGCTGGCTGGAGGATGAAGTTCGGCTGGTTGCGATCAGTCATGGCGCTCTCCTTTTGCGGGGAACGCCTTGCGAGCGAACTTGTTCCGTTCCCGCTAGTAGGTGGCGCGGCCGCCGGAAATGTCGAACACGGCGCCGGTCGAGAAGGAACATTCCTCGCTCGCCAGGAAGCAGATCAGTGCCGCATTCTCCTCGACGGTGCCGAAGCGCCCCTTGGGAATGCGCGAGAGCATGAAGTCGATGTGGCTCTGCGGCATCTGGTCGAAGATCGGCGTGCGCACCGCAGCGGGCGTGATGCTGTTGGCAGTGATGTTGTGTTGCGCCACTTCCTTGGCGAGCGACTTCGTGAAGCCGATCACCGCCGCCTTGGAGGCCGAGTAGGCGGAGGCATTGGGGTTGCCTTCCTTGCCGGCAATCGACGCGACATTGACGATGCGGCCATAGTTCTGCTCGATCATCAATGGCAGCACGGCGCGATTGGTGAAGAAGGTGCCGTTCAGGTTGACGGCAATGGTCTTGAGCCAGCCATCCAGCGGAAAGCCGTTCACCGGAACCGTGGGGCCGGTGATGCCTGCGCTGTTGACCAGGATGTCGATGCCACCAAGCTGCTTGCGGGTTTCGGCGACTGCTGCCTCGACCGAGCCATAATCGGAAATGTCTGTCTTGATGCCGCCATTCATGTCCCAGACGGCAACCTTGCAGCCCTCTGCCGTAAGGCGCTTCACCACTGCCTCGCCGATGCCGGAGAGGCCACCCGTCACGACTGCGCGGCGTCCTGAAAATCTCATGTTCTTGCCTTCCTCATCACTTTATTTTCCATGTCTTCATGCATTCCAGTGTCTGGGCGAAAGAGCGGATGCCGGCATCGGAGCCGAGCCCCGTTGCCACCAGTCCCGCCGAGGCCTGCGCAAAGCGCAGCGATGTTTCCACATCCATCTTGTGATGCAGTGCCGCGATGAAACCTGCGTCAAAGGCATCGCCGCAGCCAGTCGTATCCAC
>CAZUKI010000257.1:0-2379 GCA_964620785.1 uncultured Aestuariivirga sp. | reverse complement strand
CCGTTTGGCCTGACATTGAGAATGGTGGCCGAGGTGGGCACGCCCGCAAGACGCTGCATCGCCGAGGTGTCGATGCCATGCTTTTCCATGGTCATCAGCACCCAGTCGGCCTTCTCGTCATCACCCACCGCGCCGACCGCGAGGCTTCTGAGGCCGAGCTTGGCGGTATCGACGACGGTGCCGCCCGCCGTTCCGGCAACTGTCAGCCGGATCTCCTCGATGAAATCAACGCCTCCCCGTTCGGGAATGCGCGAGACGGGCCGTCCCAGCACATCAAGGATGTAGAGGCCAATGACCGAAACGTCGTAACGCATGGTGGTTAGTGCGCCTTGCGGCTCCGCAGTGTGATGAGGCCCGCCAGCACCGCTGCGATCACCGCGATGGTCCATGTGAAGCTGTGCAGATACCACGGCGTTGCCGCCAGCATGGCCTTGCCCGCCGCGGTGTTGGGGTCAGGTGGCTTCAGGAAGAAGGCGCCATAGAGCGAGGCCGCGAAGATTGCGACCAGCAGGGTGATGCAGAAGATCATGGCCACGACCATGGCAACAGTCACCACCGAGCGCGGCGGAACGCCAGGCTGGGCCAGCGGCAGGAGATTGTTGACGAGGCCGGCGACCACCACCAGCACGGCACCCAGCGCAAAGAGCGTGATGCTGAAGGGCTGGAAGATCATGGCAAGCGCCAGAATCCCCAGGCCGATGATGCTGTATTCAAGTTTCCGCGCCGTTGCGGCAGACATGCCCTGGTTTTCCGTGCTCATGCCCGCACCGCCTTTCCGGTGTCGTCGAAGAAATGCGTCTGCAACGGATCGGGAACGAGGTGCAGTACTTCTCCGATCTTCACGCGCTTGTCGCGGTCAACGACGACGCGGATGTCGCCACCCGTCTTGGTGCGGGCGTGGATCAGCGTCTCGGCGCCCATCGGCTCGATCAGTTCTGCCTGGGCGTCGATAGTGTCCTTGGTGTCCTTGGGCACGACCGAGAAGGCGCGCGGGCGGATGCCGATCGTTACCTTGCCGGGCTTGAGTTGTGCTACCGCAGCGTTGGCAGGCAGCGTCACCAGCTGCTTGTCGAAGCCGACCTTGGCCTTGCCGGCGCTATAGCCGCTGAGGTCTGCCTCGACGAGGTTCATCTGCGGCGTGCCGATGAAGCTGGCCACGAAGACATTGGCGGGCTTGGCGAACACTTCATGCGGGCTTCCCACCTGTTCGATGAGGCCGTCGCGCATGATGGCGATGCGGTCTGCCATGGTCAGCGCTTCCAACTGGTCGTGGGTGACGATCACCGTGGCCTTGGAAAGCTGCGACAGCACTTCCTTGATCTGGCCGCGCATGGAATGGCGCAACTCGACGTCAAGCCGCGACAGGGGCTCGTCGAACAGGAAGCAGTTGGGGTCGCGCACGATGGCACGGGCCACCGCCACGCGCTGCTTCTCGCCTTCCGACACCTGGCCGGGCAGGCGGTCCAGCACCGTATCGAGGTGCAGGATCTTCGCGACTTTCATGACGCGCTTGTCCATCTCCTCCTTGGAGATCTTTTCATAATGCAGCGGCATGGCGATGTTCTGCCCTACCGACAGCGCTGGGTAGAGGGCGTAGAACTGGAACACCATGGCGATGTCGCGCTTGTCTGGCGTCAACTCGTTCATGTTGCGCCCGGCAATGATGACATCGCCCGAAGTGGCCCGCTCCAGCCCGGCGATCATCCGCAGCGTCGTGGTCTTGCCGCAGCCCGAGGGGCCGAGCAGGCAGACGACTTCGCCCGCCGCGACCTTGAGGTCGGCATTCTTCACGGCGACGAAATCGCCGAAATGCTTGGTGAGTTTTGCAATCTCGATTGTGGACATGGCCTAGCGCTTCACGGTGCCGAAGGTCACGCCCCTGAGCAGGTGGTCCTGCAGGAAGAAGGTGACGAGGAAAACAGGAATGAGGAACAGGGTTTCGATGGAGGCGAGCAGCGTCCAGTCTGTGCCGCGGCCACCGGAGGCAACTGCCTGGTTCATGGCGACCGGCACCGTGCGGGTGTCGGGCCCGGTGAGCAGCAGGGCAAACAGGAACTCGTTCCAGGTGAGGATGAGGCCGAAGACGAAAGTGGCGGCAAGGCCAGCAACGACCTGCGGCAGGCAGATCTTGAGGAACACCTTGGCCTCCGACGAGCCATCGATGCGTGCCGCGTCCTCGACGTCGGTCGAAAGTTCGTCGAAGAAGCTCTTCATCATCCAGATCGTGAAGGCGAGGTTGAAGGCCGTATAGAGCAGGATGATGCCGATGTAGGACCCCGACAGCCCGACCACGCGGAACATCAGGATGACCGGGATGATGACGACGATGGCCGGCAGCATGCGCGTGGTCAGGATGATGAACAGGTAGGTGTCGTTGCC
>CAZUKI010000256.1:1298-3590 GCA_964620785.1 uncultured Aestuariivirga sp. | reverse complement strand
CGGGTGAGGCGCTGCCTGTCACCGGGCTTGAGGCGGGCCGCGGCCTCGGGGTCGCGCTTCTCCAGTTCCTCGTGCAGGTTCAGGCTCGAGGCGCGCCAACGCTCGCGAATCTCGGCCGGGATGGGCGGCAGTTCCGCCAGCCCCTCCTCCATGGCGCGGAAGTAAAGCCCGGTGCCGCCGCAGAGGATGGGCAACCTACCCTCCTCCCAGCATCGACCCACTTCGCGGCTGGCATCGTCCAGCCAGCGGGCCACGGAATAGCTTGCGGCGCCATCGACATGGCCGAAGAGGCGGTGCGGTGCTGCCTCTTCCTCAGCGGGCGTTGGCCTGGCGCTCAGGATGCGAAGCTCGCGATAAACTTGCATGGAATCGGCATTGATGATGACGCCGTTGCGCGCCGCGGCCTGTTTCAGGGCAAGGGCCGACTTGCCGCTGGCGGTGGGGCCTGCAATAAGCAGCGCGGATTTCTGGAGTTTTGCAGGCATCGATGGATTCCGTTCTCGTTCTTATGGCAGCGCCGGGGTCGCATGCAATCGGCAGCAGCGTGGTCGAGGCGGTGCGTGACCTGGGCGGCGGGGCGCCCCTGTGGCTGGCGGAGGGGGAAGCGCTGGAAGTTGATGCCTTCCCGCGCCTGCCGGAATTGCTGGTGGAATTGCGCAGGCTGCCCATCGATGCCGCCACCGTCTCCTTCCACAACCGGCGCAAGCGGCTTCTGGTGGCGGACATGGATTCGACCATGATCCACCAGGAATGCATCGACGAACTGGGCAAGGTGGCGGGGGCCGGCGAGCGAATCGCGGCGATCACCGCCAAGGCGATGCGCGGCGAACTTGATTTCGAGGGGGCGCTCAGGGAACGGGTGGCACTGCTGGCCGGACTCGATGAAAGCGTCATCCGCACGGTGCTCGAGGAGCGCATCACCCTCATGCCGGGGGGGCGCACGCTCATTGCCACCATGAAGGCGCATGGTGCCTATACGGCGCTGGTATCGGGCGGATTCACGGCTTTCACTTCGCAAGTTGCGGCGGCACTGGGCTTTGACGAGCACCGCGCCAATAGGCTTCTTGTCGCCAACGGCAAGCTGACGGGCCGGGTTGGCGAGCCCATCCTCGGCCAGCAGGCGAAACTCGACAGCCTGAAGGCGCTGGCAGCAGGCCGGGGTCTCGATGTCGCCGACGCCATTGCGGTGGGCGACGGAGCCAATGATCTTGCCATGCTTTCGGAAGCGGGACTCGGCGTGGCACTTCATGCCAAGCCGCATGTGCAGGAAGGTTCACTCATCCGCATCAACCACGGCGACCTCACCGCACTTCTCTACCTGCAAGGGTATCGCCGCGAACAGTTCGCGCACTGAATCTTTCATGGCCGCAATCTTTGCGGCACAATTCTGGCGGCGCGGCCGCAACGCTCCCGGATTGTGCAGCAATCGTGACAGCAAACTGCGGCATCACGCTCAGCGCATGAACCGCTTGTAACTCGTCTCCCCATCCGGCGAGGCGTAGCTTCAACTCGTCGGACAATCCCGCCCGGCACAAACGAGAACAGAAATCGCGTCCCCGCCCTGGACGAGTTCACACGGCAACGCCCAAGTCCCGGCACGATCTTCTCAAGTGAGACAATGGAGAATGAACATGAAAACCCAGGTTTTCGTGGCGAGCCTTCTCGCGCTCGCCGTCATCGCCCCCGCGGCGAACGCCATGACAGTCCAGAATCTGGACACGGCGGCCTACAAGGTCATGCTGACGCCGACAGGCGGCAAGGCGACGGAAGTGGACATCAAGGCCAACGCCAAGGCCGACGTCGATTGCAGCAAGGGCTGCACACTTTCCATCGCTGGCAAGACCCAGACCTTTGATGGCAAGGCCGCCCTGGTGAAGATCAAGAACGGCGCCTTCGCCGTCAACTAACCTCGCGACTACTCCTCAGCTCCCCTCAAACCAGACAATCCAACCCAGGAGACCTATCATGTTCAACAAGATTACCCTTGCTGTCGCAGCCCTCGGCCTGATGGCCGCGACTGCCGGCGCAGCCACTGTCGTCAACAGCGACCACATGGCCCACAGGCTGACCTTCAAACCGGCCTATGGCCACGTCCAGCATGTGTCGCTGAAGGCCGGGCACAAGGCCCGCATCAATTGCAGCAAGGGCGGCATGCTCTCGCTCGGCAAGGAAACCGAGAAGTGCACGGCCAAGACCAACACGATAGACATCAAGAACGGCAAGTTTGTCATCTGACGTAAGACAAGCTGAAGCGTGCCGGGGTTCCCCTCCCTGCCCCGGCACGCAGCCATT
>CAZUKI010000256.1:0-1198 GCA_964620785.1 uncultured Aestuariivirga sp. | reverse complement strand
TGCAGCCCATCGGCCCGGGTGACCTGGCGCCGCTGTTTCCGATGTCGCTCATCATGCAGGAAGTAGCGCGGGACCGTTACATCGACATTCCAAAACCGGTGACCGACATCTACCGCATGTGGCGGCCAACGCCGCTCTACCGCGCCACGGGCCTCGAGAAGGCCCTTGGGACCACGGCCAAGATTTTCTACAAATATGAAGGCGTTTCCCCGGCGGGCAGCCACAAGCCCAACACTGCCGTGCCGCAGGCCTTCTACAACCGCGAAGAGGGAATCCGGAAGCTGGTGACCGAAACGGGCGCCGGCCAGTGGGGTTCGTCGCTTGCCATGGCCGGAACGTTCTTCGGCGTCGAGGTCAAGGTGTTCCAGGTTGCGGTGTCGTTCCGCCAGAAGCCCTATCGCAAGGCGTTGATGGAGGTTTACGGGGCGAACTGCGTGTCGAGCCCTTCCGAGGAAACCAATGCCGGCCGGGCGATTCTCGCCCGTGATCCCAACTCCAACGGCTCGCTTGGCATCGCCATTTCAGAGGCCGTCGAAGTGGCGGCGACCAATGCCGACACCAAATATGCCCTCGGCTCGGTCCTGAACCATGTGCTGATGCACCAGACGGTAATCGGCCAGGAGGCCATCGAACAGATGGCAATGGCCGGGGCGGCGCCTGACATCATCGTCGCCTGCGCCGGGGGCGGATCCAACTTCGCCGGACTGACCTTCCCCTTCATCGGTGCTGCGCTGCGCGGCGGCAAGAAGGTGCGGGTGATCGCCGCCGAGCCTGCTGCCTGCCCGACATTGACGCGCGGCAAATACGCCTATGACTTCGGCGACACGGCGCACATGACGCCGCTCGTCAAGATGCACACGCTGGGCTCGACCTTCATGCCGCCAGGCTTCCACGCCGGCGGGCTGCGCTATCACGGCATGGCGCCGCTGGTTTCACACCTGAAGGAACTGAACCTGATCGAGGCTGCGGCCTACAAGCAGAATGAATGCTTCGAGGCAGGCGTATTGTTTGCCAAGACCGAAGGCATCCTGCCTGCACCCGAGGCCACCCACGCCGTGAGAGGGGCGGTCGAGGCAGCGCTGGCGGCAAAGCGCGACGGCACTTCACCCACCATCCTTCTCGGCCTCAGTGGCCATGGCCATTTCGACATGCAGGCCTATATCGACTATGGCGAGGGACTGCTCGAGGACAAGAGCTA
>CAZUKI010000255.1:0-3593 GCA_964620785.1 uncultured Aestuariivirga sp. | reverse complement strand
AATTCTGCAAGGCCTTCTTCGAATTGGATGACGTGAAGATGCGCTTCCGCGCATCGCATTTCCCCTTCACCGAGCCTTCCATGGAAGTCGACATCCAGTGTTCATGGAAGGATGGCCAGGTGAAGATCGGCGAGGGCGATAGCTGGCTCGAGATTCTGGGCTCGGGCATGGTTCATCCCAATGTCATCAAGGCCGGCGGCCTCGATCCCGCAAAGCTGCAGGGTTTTGCCTTCGGCATGGGCATCGACCGCATCGCCATGCTGAAATACGGCATCCCGGACCTGCGTGCCTTCTTCGACTCGGACCTGCGCTGGCTCCGTCACTATGGCTTCAGGGCCCTCAATGTCCCGACGCTCGCGGGAGGGCTGTCATGAAATTCACCCTGTCCTGGCTCAAGGACCATCTCGACACCACGGCAACTGTCGACGAGATTGCTGCCGGACTGCTGGGGATCGGCCTCGAGGTCGAGGAGATTTCCGACAAGACGAAGGAGCTTGCGCCCTTCTCCGTCGCCTATGTGCGCGAGGCCGTGCAGCACCCCAATGCCGACAAGCTGAAACTCTGCGTTGTAGAAACCAGGGATGGCGTCAAGCAGGTGGTCTGCGGTGCTCCCAATGCCCGCAGCGGCATGCGCGGCATCATTGCCCTGCCGGGTGTCATCATTCCGGTGACCGGCACGGTCTTTGCGCCGGCCACCATCCGTGGCCAGGAATCACAGGCCATGCTGTGTTCCGAGCGCGAACTAAAACTTTCCGACGAGCACACCGGCATCATCGATGTCGAGGGTGACTGGCCCGTCGGCACACCCGCCGCTACGGCCCTCGGGCTTGATGATCCCATGTTCTACGTGAAGGTCACGGCGAACCGGCCCGATGCCCTCGGCGTTCACGGCATTGCCCGTGATCTTGCTGCCAAGGGACTCGGCACATTGAAGCCGCTTGCGGCACCCGCCGTCAAAGGAACGTTTGATTCACCCATCACGGTGTCGCTCGATTTTCCCAAGGGCAGCGAGAAGGCCTGTGCTCTCTTTGTCGGCCGCTATATCAGGGGCGTGAAGAACGGACCTTCGCCGCAATGGTTGCAGCAGAGGCTCAAGGCCATCGGACTGCGGCCAATCTCGGCTCTGGTTGATATCACCAACTACATCACCTTCGCTCATGGCAGGCCCTTGCATGTTTTCGATGCGGCAAAGGTTCACGGCAACATCACTGCGCGCTTCGCCAGGGACGGCGAGACCATCAGCGCCCTCGACAACAAGGATTATGTGTTGTCATCCGGCATGACCGTGATTGCCGACGAGCAGGGACCAGAGGCGATTGCCGGCATCATCGGCGGAACACCTTCGTCCTGCACCGAGGCAACGACGGATGTCTTCCTTGAAGCTGCCTGGTTCGATCCCCTGCGCACTGCAGCGACAGGCCGCAAGCTCGCCATCAATTCCGATGCCCGCTTCCGTTTCGAGCGCGGCGTAGATCCCGCTTTCACGGCAACTGGCGCTGAAATCGCCACGCAGATGATCCTCGACCTGTGCGGTGGCGAAGCCTCGCATCCTGTCGTCGCCGGCAAGGTGCCGGAGACGCGGCGCACCATCACGCTCCGCAAGGCCCGCGTGAAGCAGCTGGGCGGCCTCGATTATCCGTGGGCTGACCAGTTGAAGGTGCTGCGCGCCCTTGGCTTCCAGGTGACGGAGGCAGCAGGCGGTGCCTCGTGCATTCCGCCAAGCTGGCGCCCGGACGTGCTCGGCGAGGCTGATCTCGTGGAAGAGATCTGCCGCATCGTAGGCCTTGAGGCCATTCCCTATGCCGAGATGGAACGCCCATCTGCCGTGGCCAGGCCCGTCCTCACGCAGTTACAGAAGCGCATGCTGGCTTCGCGGCGCACGCTGGCGGCGCGTGGCTTCAACGAGGCCGTGACCTACGCCTTCCTGCCCCATGCCCAGGCGGCACTGTTTGGCGGCGGCCAGAAGCCATTGCAGCTTGCCAATGCCATTTCCTCCGAGCTGACCGACATGCGTCCCTCGCTGTTGCCAAACCTGATTGCCGCCGCGGGCCGCAACCTGGCACGGGGACTTTCGGATTTCGCGCTCTCGGAAGTGGGCCATGCCTATGCCGGTGACCGGATCGAGGACGAGACCTTGCGTGCAGCCGGCCTCCGCCAGGGCGAAGCCGCAACCCGGCAATGGCTGGGCGGCACCCGTCCCGTCGATGCCTTTGACGTCAAGGCCGATGTCTTGTCAGTCATCGAGGCTTGTGGCCTTGCCGCTTCGACCATGCAGGTCGTGCAGGGAGCGCCTGCGTGGTTCCACCCCGGCCGCTCCGGCACCGTCCAGCTTGGCCCCAGGAACCAGATCGCCTGGTTCGGCGAAATCCATCCCGGCATCCTCGCCGAAATGGATGTGAAGGGACCTGTCGTTGCCTTTGAACTGGTGCTCAACGCCTTGCCTGCAGCAAAGGCCAAGGGCACCGCGAAGCCCGCCCTGCAGCTTGCCGGCCTCATGCCTGTTGCGCGTGATTTCGCCTTCGTGGTGGATGGCAAGGTCCAGGCGGCGGAACTGTTGAAGGCTGCCCGCGGCGCCGACAAGGCACTGATCACCGATGCCCAGGTCTTTGACGTCTTTGCATTGCCGGATGGCAAGGTGTCGCTTGCCGTTTCCGTCACCCTGCAACCCAGGGACAAGACCCTGACCGACGAGGAAATTGACTTTGCCGGCAAGAAGGTTGTTGCTGCCGTGGCCAAGGCGACGGGCGCCAGCTTGCGATCCTGACCCACAGGACGGGAATTGGGGAGTTGCACCATGACCACGACCACCTCCGCGCTTAGGGCCCTGAGGCTTCATGCCAAGGCGGGCCTGCCGGACATGCGCAAGGTCTTCGCCGTGCCCAAACGGGCGGGTGCCAATCGCTTTGCGGAGTTTTCAACGAGCCTTGATGATCTGCTGCTGGATTATTCCAAGTGCCGCGTCACCGCCAAGACCATGTCGCTGCTTCAGGCCCTCGCCAAGGCAGCTGATGTCGAGGGCAAGCGCGATGCCATGCTGCGCGGTGACATCATCAACATCACCGAAGGCCGCGCCGTGCTGCACACGGCACTCCGCCGCCCCAAGTCCGAGATCGTCATGCTCGGCGGTCACAACGTCGTTCATGACGTCCATGACGTGCTCGAAGCCATGGCCGCCTTTGCAACTGAAGTGCGCCGCAGCGCCATCACCGACGTCGTGAACATCGGCATCGGCGGTTCTGACCTCGGTCCCGCCATGGCGACACTGGCACTTGCTCCCTATCATGACGGGCCACGCTGCCATTTCGTCTCCAATGTCGATGGCGCGCATATTGCTGATACATTGAAGACATTGAAGCCCGAGACCACGCTCTTTCTCGTCGCCTCCAAGACCTTCACCACCATCGAAACCATGACCAATGCCAGGACGGCGCGGAAATGGTTGAGCGATGCGCTGGGTGAAGCCAAGGTGGGAGAGCATTTCGCGGCCATCTCGACAGCCCTCGACAAGGTCAAGGCTTTCGGCATTTCCGAGAAGCGTACCTTCGGCTTCTGGGACTGGGTCGGCGGGCGCTACTCGCTCTGGTCGGCCATCG
>CAZUKI010000254.1:0-3650 GCA_964620785.1 uncultured Aestuariivirga sp. | reverse complement strand
CATCGCCGCGGGCCGGAGACGCCTTTGCAGGTGCGCTCCGGCCACGGCGTCTTCACCGGCTATGCCTCGCTCTTCGGCAGGCGCGACGGCCAGGGCGACATCGTGCTGCCCCGCGCCTTCGCGGCCTCGCTGAAGAAGCGTGGGGCCGCCAGCATCCGCATGCTCTTCCAGCATGATCCGGGAGAGCCTGTCGGCAAATGGTCCGAGATCCGCGAGACGGCGCGCGGGCTTTATGTCCGCGGCGTCCTCAACACCAGGGTGCAGCGCGGCCGCGAGCTGCTGGCACTTCTGGAGCAGGGCGGCCTCGATGGCCTGTCGATCGGCTTTCGCACCGTGCGGGCCCGCAACGAGCGGACGATTGCCGCGCGCCTGCTGCTCGAGGTCGATCTCTGGGAGATTTCGCTCGTCACCTTCCCGATGCTCGATGGCGCCCGCGTCTCGGGCCTCGTAACGCCTAAGAAAACACAACCCAACCAACATGTTAAAGGAGAAGTCTCAGCATGGACATGAACTTGCCGCTGGAAACCAAGGTGGCCCAGCACGAGGGCTCGCAGGACGATGTGCTCATCGCCTTCGAAGCCTTCAAGGAGGCCAATGACGAGCGCCTCGCCCAGATCGAGAAGCGCATGGCCGCCGATGTCGTGACCGCCGAAAAGGTGGAGCGCATCGGCAAGGCCATCGACGAACTGACCCTCAAGGCCCGGCGCCCGCTGATGGCCAGCGAAGCGAAGAAGGCCGAACCTTCCGAGCACAAGCAGGCCTTTGACGCCTATGTGCGCAAGGGCGAGGCCTATGGCCTGGCGCGGCTCGAGGAAAAGGCCATGTCGATCGGCTCCGGCGCCGATGGCGGCTATCTCGTGCCGCAGGAAATCGAGGCGGAGATCGGCAGGCTGCTTTCAAAGGCCTCGCCGATGCGCGCCATCTGCGATGTCCGCCAGTCCTCGACGCTCATCTACAAGAAGCCCTTCGCCACGGCGGGTGCTGCGGCGGGCTGGGTTGCCGAAACCGGCGCGCGCACCCAAACAAACTCGCCCACGCTTGCCGAGTTGCAGTTCCCCGCCATGGAGCTTTACGCCATGCCGGCGGCAACCCAGGCGCTGCTCGACGATAGCGCCGTCAACCTCGATGACTGGATCGGCCGCGAGGTCGAGACCGTCTTCGCCGAACAGGAGACGGAAGCCTTCGTGGTGGGCGACGGCAGCGCCAAGCCCAAGGGCTTCATGGACTACACCAAGGTTGCCAACGCTTCCTGGGTGTGGGGCCAGACCGGCTACATCGCAACCGGTGTGGCGGGTGGCTTCGCCGCCAGCAACCCCTCCGACAAGCTGGTCGATGTGATCTATGCCCTGAAGGCGGGCTATCGCCAGAACGGCCGCTGGGTCATGAACCGCGCCACGCAGGCCGCCATCCGCAAGTTCAAGGACGGGCAGGGCAACTATCTCTGGCAGCCGGCGGCGAGCGCCGACGGCAGCGCCACGCTGATGACCTTCCCGGTTCTTGAAAGCGAATACATGCCCGACATCGCAACCGACGCCCATGCCATTGCCTTCGGCGACTTCAAGCGCGGTTACCTGATCGTCGATCGCATCGGCGTGCGCGTGCTCCGCGATCCCTACACCAACAAGCCCTATGTGATGTTCTACGTCACCAAGCGTGTTGGTGGCGGCATCCAGGACTTCGACGCCATCAAGACGCTGAAGTTCGGCACGGCGTAAGCAATGCACCTCTCCCTTCAGGGAGAGGTGGCGCGATTGCGCCGGAGAGGGTCTGCCTGAGGGTCCACCTCATGGCAGGCCCTCGTCCTTTTCACTGTCCTGAAGCCCCACCCCAACCCCTCCCCAAGGGGAGGGGAGAGATTTTCCATGCCACTCATTCTGAACACCCCTCCGGCGACGGAGCCTGTCTCGCTGGCCGAGGCCAAGGCGCATCTGCGCGTCACGCACGCCGACGACGATGCCTACATCACATCGCTTGTCGTGGGCGCCCGCCGGGCCGTCGAAGCCCGCACCGGCCTTGCCCTCATCGACCAGGGTTGGTCGCAATGGCTCGACCGCTGGCCGGATTGTGCCGCCGCATCGCTCTCCCTCGCGCCGGTCAGTACCATCACCGACATTCTCGTCTATGGCGAGGATGGCACGCCCGCCACCTATGACGCCGCCCACTACTATCTCGATGCCGCCTCGAAACCTGGCCGCGCCGTCATCCGCCCCGGCCGGTTGCCGCCGCTGGCGGGCCGCCGCGTGAACGGCATCGAAGTGAGGTTCACGGCGGGCTTCGGCGCCTTGCCAGCGGCCGTGCCGCAAGACCTGAAGCAGGCGCTGCTTCTGCTGGTTGCGCACTGGTTCGAGAATCGCGGTGACGGCGGGGCCGCAAGCCTGCCCTTGCCCGCCGCGGAAATCCTCTCGCGCCACCGCATTGCGAGGCTCTCATGAATGCGGCCCTCGCCCTGCAGCAGGCCATGCGTGCCGCACTTCTTGCCGATGCGCCCCTCCTGGCACTGCTCGGTGGTGCCCATGTCTTTGATGAGGTGCCGCGCGGTGAGCCGCCGCTGCATGTCGCCTTCGGGACAATCGAAACCCGCGACTGGAGCACCGCCACCGACAAGGCCCACGAACATTTCGTGACCCTTGAGGTCGCAACCAACGAAAGGGGCAGGGCACTGGCGCAAGCGATCTGCGAGCGCATCGAGGCCGTGCTCGACCAGGCGGCGCTGGCGCTCGCGGGCCACCGCCTCGTCAATTTGCGCATGGTGTTCTGGAGCGTGTCACGCGCCCGGGCATCGCAGAATTTCGGCGCCAGCCTGCGCTTCCGCGCCGCCACTGAACCAGCATAGGAACACAGCACATGTCAGCACAAAAGGGCCGTGACCTTCTCCTCAAGGTCGATGCCACCGGCGCCGGCAGCTTCCAGACCGTGGCCGGGCTTCGCGCCACCACGCTCTCCTTCAACGCGGAAGCGGTCGATGCCACATCACAGGAATCCGCCGGCGCCTGGCGCGAGCTGCTCGCCGGTGCCGGCCTCAAGCGCGCCAGCCTGCGCGGCCAGGGCCTGTTCAAGGACCAGGCGAGCGATGCCACGCTGCGGCAGTATTTCTTCAACGCCACCATCGTGAACTGGCAGGTGATCGTGCCGGATTTCGGCACGGTGGAAGGGCCATTCCAGATCACCGCCCTCGATTATGCCGGACGCCACGATGGCGAGGTGACAATCGAGATGGCGCTGGAATCGGCGGGCGCTCTGACATTCACGGCGGCCTGAAGCCCTGATCCACCATCACATCATTCTGATCCCGCAAGTCTGGGAGAAAGGCACAGGCATGGCTAACCGTCATCGCGGCGAGATCGAGGCTGAGCTGGGCGGCAGCCGCCACACGCTCGTCCTCACGCTCGGCGCCCTTGCTGAAATCGAACACGCCTATGGCGGCGAGGACCTGCTGGCTATTGCCGAGCGCTTCGAGCAGGGGCGCATCAAGGCAACCGACGCAATCCGCGTCATCGGCGCAGGCCTGCGCGGCGCCGGTGCCACGCTGAGCGACGATGATGTGGCCAAAATGACGGTCGAGGGCGGGGCGGCGGGCTATCTCCGCATCGTCGCCGATCTCCTCAAGGCGACCTTTGCCACCGCTTGAAAAATTCCCGTGGGCGCGCCTG
>CAZUKI010000253.1:0-3660 GCA_964620785.1 uncultured Aestuariivirga sp. | reverse complement strand
CTGCGCAAGGGCACGACTCTCACCAAGGAAATGTTCCTCAACCACCTCTATGGCGGCATGGACGAACCAGAACTCAAGATCATCGACGTCTTCATCTGCAAGCTGCGCAAGAAACTTGCTGCGGCAGCGCAAGGCAAGAACTTCATCGAGACTGTCTGGGGCCGCGGCTATGTGCTGCGCGATGGCGCCCTGCCCGTCCACGACGACAGCGACGAAATGCGCGAAAGCGCCTGACGACATTCAGCACTGCAAGTATCAGGGGCGCCCCTTCAGGGGTGCCTTTGCTTTTGTGGGCGCCGTCAGGAGCCCTTGCTCAATCGGCGTTGCTCAGGTTGCCGTGATCAGCACGGCATCCTCGCCGTCCATGCCCATGTTGACGGCGAGCGAAGCAGACTGCGCCACCAGCCGCGTATAGTAAGGCTGCACCATGCGGGCATCGAGCGCCTCAGCCGGCGTTTCGCCATGCAGGATGTCTGCCATCGCCTGCGGCAGCTTGGCTCGCTCTCCTTGCGCCCTCACCCTCAGTTTCTGGCCATCGACGCTCACCGTCACCACACCACCGCGCGGGATTCCCGCCATGGCGAGCAGAAGCATGTTGAGCAGCAGCTTCACTTCGGCCTTCGGCCTGTTTTCGCGCGGGGCCTGCCAGTCGAGCTTGACCTTTTCATTGCCAACGAACTCGCGCGCCGTTTCGCCCGCCTCGCCAAGGTCGATATGCGCACCCGCCGAACCCGAGGCGCCAAAGGCGATGCGGCAGAACTTGAGCTTGGCCGTCGCCGTCTTGGCCGACGAGCGCACCATGTCGAGGGCCGTCGCCTTCATGGCTGCATCGGTTTCCGGATCATCCATCAGCTCAAGGCCGTTGGCGATCGCCCCCACAGGTGAAATGATGTCGTGGCACACCCTGGAACAGAGCAGTGCTGCGAGGTCGAGGTCCGAGAGCTTCTTGTTCATGTGGCTGCAATTCCGATGCTGATTCGTATTGCACCTATAACAAATCGCCGCCAATTTTTCCGCATTGACGCCACCCCTGCCAGGGGCCATAGAGCGGCCCTTCCAGCGGAACATGTGACGTGAATATTCCCCCCAGCATTCTGGCATTGCTTGCCATTGCCCAAGGCGCAGCCCGTGAAGTCATGGCGGTCTATGCCAGCAATTTCGCGGTGACCGCCAAGGCCGATCTGTCGCCCGTGACGGAGGCCGACGCACGCGCCGAAAAACTGATCCTGAAAGGCCTGGCGGCGGGCTTTCCGGGCATTCCCGTGCTGGCCGAAGAACAGGCCTCGCGCGGCCACAAGCCGGTGCTCGGCGAGCGCTTCTTCCTGGTTGATCCGCTGGACGGCACCAAGGAATTCATCTCGCGCAATGGCGAGTTCACCATCAACATCGCACTGTGCGAAATGGGCCGGGTGAGCGAGGGCGTGGTCTATGCCCCGGCCATCGGCAGGATCTACTGGGGCAAATGCGGTATCGGCGCCGCGGCCGCGAACCTTGAGCTATCGGATTCCGCCGCCCTGGTCCCGTGGACGCCGATCCATGTGCGCGAAAAGCCGGCGGGTGGTGTCACCGTCGTTGCCAGCCGCTCGCACATGGATGCCGAGACCGAAGCCTATCTCGATGCCATTCCGCAAAAGACGCTGGTCTCGGCCGGCTCCTCGCTCAAGTTCTGCCTCGTGGCCTCTGGCGAAGCCGACCTCTACCCGCGCTTTGGCCGGACCATGGAATGGGACACGGCCGCAGGACAGGCCGTTCTTGAAGCAGCCGGCGGCAAGGTCGTGACCCGCGAGGGCGAAGCGCTGACCTATGGCAAGGCCGCCCGCGGCTTCGACAATCCGGCCTTCATTGCCTCGGCCTGAGGGTGCGACAAGGCGCAAGCCGGCCATTCCGGTTTTCTTAACCAAGCCGTAAGCAGCCTGGCCGTAAACACGGAAAGGACGGAATCTTGCCAAATCTTGGCCCGCTGCGCTTGCTGTGCTGGCATGGGCCGGGGACGCGGCGATCGATAAGGGTGGAGCCATGAAGAACCTGCTGAAGGCAGCAAGCATCGCAATCCTGTTGGGCACGGTGGCGCTGGCAGCGCCCGTGATGGCGCAAACCACAGGCAGCGTTTCAAAGGCATCGCAGCGCTCCTCCGATACCTACACCTCGGAAGAAATCCTCGCCCAGGGGCACCAGTTCTTCGGCAAGACGAGCCGCGGCCTCGGCCAGGCAATCGAGTATGTCTTCCAGAGCCAGGGTGAACCGACAGCCTACATCGTGGGCGAAGAAGGCGCTGGCGCCTTCGTGGGCGGCCTGCGCTATGGCGAAGGCACCATCTATTACAAGGACGGCACCTCGGAGCGCATCTACTGGCAGGGCCCGTCCATCGGCTGGGACTTCGGTGGCAACGGCTCGCGGGTCATGACCCTCGTCTATGGCTCCGCTTCGCCTGACGACATGCACACGCGCTTTGCCGGTGTCGAAGGCTCCGCCTATCTGGTGGGTGGCGTCGGCGTGAATTTCCAGAAACATGATGAAGTGA
Source organism: uncultured Aestuariivirga sp. (assembly GCA_964620785.1). Lineage (GTDB taxonomy): Bacteria > Pseudomonadota > Alphaproteobacteria > Rhizobiales > Aestuariivirgaceae > Aestuariivirga. The sequence continues at coordinate 1,139 of CAZUKI010000253.1, read as the reverse complement.
CACTGGCCCCGATCCGCACAGGCGTGGGTGCGCGCCTTGGCGCCAACATCGGCTATCTGAAATATACGCGCCGCCCGACCTGGAATCCCTTCTGAGGCAAACCGGCGCTCGCCGCTCCGCGCGCTGAGTATTTTCGTGCTGCCCCATGATCTTGCACCGCGCTCTTCAGGAATTGCATGAGACAATCCTGTAGTGACCGCGGCACTGCGCTTCACGCGCGTTAAATATTTCTGTCAACATTTGACGTGAGACCCAATCGCGGCCTTCCGCAAATCGATGATTTCGTCTAGCCTGATATGAAGGCGAGCGGTTGAGTACAGTGCACGACCTGATCGTTTGTGCTGTCGGATGTTTGGTGGAGTAATGTCTCAGACCGAGACGATCATGGTATTCGTGCTGGGCTTCTGCTCTGCACTGCTGGTGATCCTGCTGCTTGGCCGCTCCTTCTGGAGCGCCATCGGCCACTGGAGTGGCTGGAAGGGAAAGCGCAGCGTCCCCTCTTCGATCCTCGAGCTTCAGGCCGAACGCGATTCCCTCAAGGCCGAACGCGCCGTGCTGATCAAGCGCGTCGAGACTGGCGCAACCGACCTCCGGATGCGCATGGCCGAACAGATGGCCGAGGTTGCCCGCAACCGCAATCGCGTGCTGGATCTCAATGCCAGCCTCAAGGCGAGCCAGGCGGAAACGGAATCCGTGAAGGCCGCCAATGGCGAATTGCAGAAGCAGATCACTGTCCTGAAAACCCAGATCGAGGACAATGTCCGCGCCATCAACGAGGCATGGACCAAGGCGACCGACAGCAGCCTCGAAACCCAGAGCGAACGCAAGGTCACTGCCGAGATGCACAAGGAGGTCGCTGAAAAGCGACTCAAGATCAAGAACTTCGAGACGGAAATTCAAGCCCTGCGTGAAATCATCTCGATGTTCGTTCCGGCCCGCTCCGGCGACGACAGCGCCGAGCATCTGAAGAAGCTCGCCCAGCAGTCGGCAGGCTTTGCCAACGGTTTCTCCGAAGCACCCTTCGCTCTCGGCACTGCCACCAAGGCAGAGAGCGAGGCCAATGCCGTGGCCCTGCCGCTCGTCACCGCTTCACCCGTCATTGTCGCTGAACCGGCCAATGACGAACAGCCGGAGGCCGC
>CAZUKI010000252.1:0-3696 GCA_964620785.1 uncultured Aestuariivirga sp. | reverse complement strand
GCTTCGAGTGCCTTGGTATTGGCCCAAGCTGTGTGATGGTCGAAGCAGCCGAGAATGAAGGGAATGTCGGCAACCAGTGAATCCAGCATGTGGCGGCTGATGGGCGCGCCAAACTGCTCATGTGTGGCCCCCACCACATGCAGGACCTTGAGTCCGGGGTTGGCCTTGCGATGGTCCCTGACGAGCTTGGTCACCGCCTCCCAACCACCCACGCCATAGACATTGATCAGCGGCAGTTCCGCCGCGCCGATGAAAAGATGGACGTGACCTTCGATGATGCCGGGAATGACGGTGTTGCCGCGATTGTCATGGACGCGGCTGCGCGGTCCCTTGAGTTCCAACACCTCTGAGTTGCGCCCAATGCGCGTGATCAGGTTACCGGTGATGGCGATAGCTTCAGCAAAAGGACGCTCCGGATCCATGGTGATGATGCGCGCGTTGCTGATGATGAGGTCGGCAGATGTCATGTCGTCTTTCTTTTTTGTTGCCTGTTAAGCCAGATGAGCGCAGCATGATAGCATCGTCAACAACTGGAAGGAGGTGATCCGATGTCGAGTGTGTATGTTGTGGAAGCTGGTGCTCAGGCGCGGACGCTGACTGCCAGGGGGCAATCCCTCTAGCAGAGTTCGCGCTGCCGGAACATTTCGCACTTCCGGCGCGCCCTGCCACAAGGTTCATGCGTTGGGGCCATCCTGAAAAGGGTGGCCCCTTCGTTTTTCGTCAGGCGTTGCTGCCCAATCGCTGCTGCTCAGCAATCTTCGCCGGAGCCTGCAAACTCGCGCTGCTTGAAGTGATAGCCAAAACTGCAATTGTAGTCGGCGGCACCGTCCTTGATGCAGCTGAGGCCACCTTCCAGTTTTTCCAGCCCGCCCGTGCACTCCTGCTGCCGGGCCTTGGCGCGCATGCCGTCGTACAGGGTTTTTGCTGCTGCACCAGAAATGTGGAAGCTGAGAATGCAACCCTCGGTGTTCATCCCCTTGCCGCAATAGTCTTCATCGAGGATGGCCATTCCCTCGAGCGGCATTTCCTTGGCGTGGGCGCCCGGAACAAGTGCGGCGGCGAGCAGCACTGCCGCCGCCAGGAACCGATATGACATGATGAAATCTCCTGTGCCCCCGTTGGGGAGTTTTGGCGCTTGCCGGTGAATCGTCAAACGAAACCTTGGCAGGCGCGCCGGGCAAGTTGGAAGAAACTGCGGAAAACGCCCTTGCGCCGGAAAACGGATCAGTTAGCTTTCAGGAAAACAGGGAGCTGGGGAGGAAAAAATGACGACAACCGCGATGAAGTCCGCAGGTGTAATTCTTGTTGCCATGCTTGTCATGCTGCCGGCAGCGCTGCCGTCACAGGCCGCCAGCGTGGTCTATTGCAAGGCTTACGCAAAGAAGAAGGCCGATCAGAAGATGGGGCCGAAATCAGCAGAGAACGCCATGCTCATGGGGGCGACGGGCGGCCTCGCCGGCAAGTCATCTGACGGCAAACGGCACTTCACTGGTTTCGGCCTTGGCGGCGCGGCACTTGGCCTTATCGTGCATAATGAAAAGCGGATGAAAGTTTACAAGCAGGCTTACAACCGCTGCATGCTGAGAAAGTAGGGGCCAGCACCACGAGGCACGGGGTACTGGTAGTTCATTTCCTCGAAATGACGATGTAGCCACGAGTCTTGTTGTCGTTGTCCGAGTCCGTCGTGTTCATGGCTGCAAACAGGTCGGCCGCCTTGACCCAGACCGGCGGATATTTGTAGCGCGCCACGTCGAGGATCAGGAAGCGGTCGGTCTCCACATCAAAGGCGGCAAGCGGCGAGATGTGACCGCCCCTTTCCTGGCCGATGGATTTTCGCAGGTAGTTGACGATGACAAACTGCCCGGGCTTTGCCAGCGCCGCTCGCGCATCCGCCCTGAACTTGTCGACAGTGCTGTCTCCGGCATGGGTCAGCGAGACATTGACAGGGTAGGTGGCGATCAGCCCCGAAAGCTGATCGACAGTGATGCCCTGCTTCTTGATGACTTCCAGCGGGATGATCTTTTCGGTTTCAGCGGTCAGGACATTGTCCTGCGTGAAAGTCCGGTAGGGATCAAAGGCAGGAACGGCAGGGGCGGGAAGCCCCATGGCATTGAGCACCATGACGGTGCTCGCAACACCACAGAATGCCTGGTTCTGCTGCGTGACGAAGCTGTTGACCAACGGAAAGTAGGCTTCGCGGGCATCAGCATCGATCAGAATGGCTTCACCGGGATCGGAGGCGGCGCCGATCAGGCTTTCCGGCAAAGGCAGCGTTTGGGCAAGGACGATGCTGGAGCCGAGAAACATTCCCAGCAAAGTTACGGCAAGGCGGCGCGTCGATGATTGCATGGCATCATTCTCCGGGCGGCGAAGGCAACCTTCGGAGCTTTGCATGTTTTGCCGGGCGCCGCAAACTGGCCCGCAGGCTTCGGCAGGCGTGGAGGCGCGGCGTGCTCGCCGGGCCCTCGCCGCGCCGCAGCAGCGCAACAAAAAACCCCGCCGTTTCCGGCGGGGTTGATGCTTGGAGATGCCGCCAGACTAGCAGCTGTAATACATGTCGAACTCGACCGGATGGGGCGCCATGCGGAAGCGGTCCTGTTCTTCCTGCTTGAGTTCGAGATAGCTCTCGATCTGGTCCTTGGAGAAGACGTTGCCCTTGAGCAGGAACTCGTGGTCGGCAGCGAGGCTGTCGATGGCTTCCTGCAGCGAACCGCACACCGTCGGCACCTTGGCCAGTTCCGCCGGCGGCAGGTCATAGAGGTTCTTGTCCATGGCCGGACCCGGATGGATCTTGCTGTTGATGCCATCGAGGCCCGCCATCAGGATCGATGCAAAGCACAGATATGGGTTGGCGGTTGGATCCGGGAAGCGCACTTCCACGCGCTTGGCCTTGGGGTTTGCCGTGTAGGGAATACGGCAGGAGGCCGAGCGGTTGCGCGACGAGTAGGCCAGCAGCACCGGCGCCTCATAGCCCGGCACCAGGCGCTTGTAGGAGTTGGTCGAGGGGTTGGTGAAGGCGTTGAGCGCCTTGGCGTGCTTGATGACGCCACCGATGAAATACAGGCACAGTTCCGAGAGATCGGCATACTGGTTGCCGGCCATCATGGGCTTGCCGTCCTTCCAGATCGAGAAGTGGCAGTGCATGCCCGAACCATTGTCGCCGAACACAGGCTTCGGCATGAAGGTTGCGGTCTTGCCATAGCTGTGCGCCACGTTGTGGATCGCATATTTGTAGATCTGCATCTGGTCGGCCATCGTGGTGAGATGGTTGAACTTCATGCCAAGTTCATGCTGGGCCGAGGCCACTTCGTGGTGATGCTTTTCGACGGTCACACCCATTTCGGCCATGACCGAGAGCATTTCCGAGCGCATGTCCTGGGCCGAGTCCATCGGGTTCACCGGGAAGTATCCGCCCTTGGTGCGCATGCGATGGCCCATGTTGCCGGCCTCGTAGTCGCGGTCGGTGTTGCTGGGCAGTTCGATGTTGTCGAGGGAGAAGCCGGTCTTGTAGGGCGAGGTTGACCACTTCACGTCATCGAACACGAAGAATTCTGCTTCAGGGCCGACGAAGATCGTGTCGCCGAGCTTGGTGGACTTGAGATAGGTCTCGGACTTCTTGGCAATGCCGCGCGGATCGCGGTTATAGGCTTCGCCCGAACCCGGCTCGAGAATGTCGCAGAACACCGCCATGGTGGC
>CAZUKI010000251.1:0-3716 GCA_964620785.1 uncultured Aestuariivirga sp. | reverse complement strand
CCCAGTGATGGAATGTAGCGAGACATGGCAGATTCACCGCGCGCTGTCAAGGATTATTTTGCTAGAAAAGGAATGAGCTACAGGGCCGCGAGGGCCTGCTCGATATCGGCAATGAGGTCATTGACGTTTTCGATGCCGATCGACAGCCGCACCAGGTTGTCGGGCACCGGGCTGTCGGGGCCTTCGATGGTCTTGCGGTGTTCGGCCAGCGTTTCAGCGCCCCCCAGCGAGGTTGCCGGAATGATCAGTTGCAGCTTGGTGCAGAATTTCTTCGCCCCGGCGAAATCGGTCTTGAGCAGCAGGCTCATCATGCCGCCGAAACCATCAGTCATCTGGCGGCGGGCAATCTCATAGCCGGGATGGGTTGAAAGCCCCGGGTAAAGCACGCGCTCGATCTTGGCGTGGCTGGAAAAATGCCGGGCAATGGCCTTGGCGTTGGCGGAAGCCTCGCGGTAGCGGACGAAAAGTGTTCGCATGCCGCGCATCAGCAGCCAGCACTCGAAGGGCGCGAGCGGCGCTGAAATCTTGGTGCGGTTGTGCCGCAGCTTCTCCCAGCGGGGGTTGACCTCGCGGGTGATCAGAGCACCCCCCAGCACATCGGAATGGCCGTTCAGATATTTGGTGATGGAATGAAACACGATGTCGGCGCCAAGCGTCAGCGGCTGGGTGGTGACGGCTGCCGTCGTGGTGGCATCAACGCCAATGATGGCGCCAGCGTCATGGGCGAGTTTCGCCACGGCGGCAATGTCGGTCACATCCCAGGTGGGGTTCGAGGGTGTCTCGACCCAGACAAGGTCAGTCTTGCCACTGATGATCGCCGCGGCAAAACCATCCGCATGCAGATGATCGACGAGGGTGAGCTCAATCCGCCCTTCCCGCGCCATTTCCTGCAGCTTGAGCCGGGCACCGTAATACATCACAGACGGTGCCACCACATGGCCGCCGACCGGAACGGTTTCGAGCAAGGCATAGATCCCTGCCATGCCAGAAGGATAGAGAAGGCAGTCCTTGCCCTTCTCCAGCGCGGCGAGCACCGCTTCCGCCTGATACAGCGTGGGCGAACCATTGCGCTGATAGTCGGAGGCGATCAGCGTGGCGTAGTTCTCGTCGCGGCCGAAAGTCGTTGACAGATGGATAGGCGGCACCACGGCGCCGGTCGAAGGATCGATCGACGTCAGGGCGTGGGCGGCGATGGTTTCGGGGCGATAGACCTTGTTAGACATGCTGTCCGCCATTGATGTGCAGTTCGGCGCCGTTCACATAGGAGGACGCATCGGTGCAGAGGAAATAGATGGCCTTGGCCACTTCTTCGGGCTGGCCGAGCCGGTGCAGTGGAATCTGCGGGATGATCTTCTCGGTGCCCGGCGACAGGATCGAGGTTTCGATCTCGCCCGGCGAAATGGCGTTGACGCGCACGCCCACCGGGCCGAAGTCATGGGCCATTTCGCGGGTCAGTGCCGCGAGGGCTGCCTTCGATGTCGAATAGGCTGCACCCGCAAAAGGGTGAACACGAGAACCTGCAATCGACGTTACGTTCACGACGGCACCCCTCGCCGCCTTCAGTTCCCCGAGAAGCCCGCGCGCCAGCATGATGGGTGCGAAGAAGTTCACCTGAAAGACTGTCTTCCAGTCGTCCTCATTGGCGTCGATGGCGTTCATGCGGGCACCACCTGCGAGCTTGGGGCTGATGGCGGCATTGTTCACGAGGGCATCGAGCCTGCCGCCATGGGCGGTCAGTTTCTCGCGCATGGTGGCGATGGCGCGATGGGTGTCTTCGGAGGATGCCAGGTCAAGGACGATGTGATCCTCGGGGCCGGCATCCCAGGGGCAATCTTCAGGGAAGGTGTGGCGCGAACAGGTGATGACGCGCCAGCCCGCCGTGGAAAAGCGCTTGGCCGTGGCGTGGCCAATGCCGCGCGAAGCACCAGTGAGGATGAGCGTCTTGCGAGTGTCGGTCATGGCTCAGGGATATAGCTTCGCCTTGGTCCATTGGCCATCAGGGGTTTCGCGGCGGAAGGCCACGCGGTCATGCAGGCGGAATGGCCGGTCATGCCAGAATTCGATGGACAGCGGCTTGATCCGGAAACCGGACCAATAGGGCGGGCGCGGAACATCGCCGATGCCGAAGCGGGCGGTGTTCATGGCAACCGCGGTCTCCAGTTCGAAACGCGCCGTCAGGGGCCGTGACTGCTTCGAGGCCCAGGCACCGATCTTCGAGTCACGCGGCCGCGACTTGAAATAGGCATCAGCCTCGGCATCGCTCACCTTCTCCACGAGGCCGCGCACCCGCACCTGGCGGCGCAGCGTCTTCCAGTGGAAGACCAGTGCCGCCTTGCCGGTTGCCAGTATCTCCTGGCCCTTCTGGCTTTCATAGTTGGTGTAGAAGACGAAGCCCCGCTCGTCATGGCCCTTGAGCAGGACCATGCGCACATTGGGCAGGCCCTCGTCATCAACGGTGGCAAGGGCCATGCCGTTGGGGTCATTGGGCTCGGTTTTGCCGGCTTCTTCCAGCCATTCGCTGAAAAGCTGGAAGGGGTCGTTGCGTTCGGCGAAACCGAGGGCAGCGGTGATCGTGGACAGGTCTGAGAGGTTCATGACGGCACTATAGGCGGCCCCGCCCCCTGCAGATAGCGCCACTGCGGAAATATGGTTGGGGACCAGTTGCATAGCACCGTGGACGCAGGCCCTCGCCTGTGCGATAGGGCGGAAAACTTGGGAAATCCGGAGAAAACATGGCGGACAAAACTGGCATCATGGCCGGCAAGAAGGGCCTCATCATGGGCGTGGCGAACAACCGCTCCATCGCCTGGGGCATCGCCAAGGCCTGTGCCGACCACGGGGCGGAACTGGCCTTCACCTACCAGGGCGACGCTCTCAAGAAGCGGGTCGAGCCACTTGCCGCGGAAGCGGGCTCTTCCTTGGTCGTTCCCTGCGATGTCACCGACATGGCTTCGATCGATGCCACCTTCGCCGAGATCAAGGAGAAGTGGGGCAAGCTCGATTTTCTCGTCCATGCCATCGCCTTCTCGGACAAGGACGAGTTGCAGGGCCGCTACGTTGACACGACGGCGGACAACTTCAGCAAGACCATGTTCATTTCCTGCTACAGCTTCACGGCCGTCGCCCAGCGCGCCGAGAAACTGATGACAGACGGCGGCTCGATGCTGACGCTCACCTATTTCGGCGCCGAGAAGTGGATGCCGCATTACAACGTCATGGGTGTCGCCAAGGCAGCACTCGAATGTTCGGTGCGCTACATGGCCGCCGACCTCGGCGTGAACAACATCCGCGTCAACGCCATCTCCGCCGGTCCGATCAAGACGCTGGCCGCCTCGGGCGTCGGCGACTTCCGCTACATCCTGCGCTGGAACGAATACAACTCGCCGCTGCGCCGTGTCGTCACCATCGAAGAGGTGGGCGACGCCGGCATGTATTTCCTGTCGGACCTGTCGCGCGGCGTCACCGGTGAAATCCATCATGTCGATTCCGGCTATCACATCGTCGGCATGAAGGTTCCAACCGCGCCGGACATGACGCTCAACAAAGATGGCGACTAGTTCCTCGCCCCCCATCATCTTCGTCCGCCACGGCGAAACGGACTGGAACAAGCAGGGCCTGATCCAGGGTTCCATCGACACGGACCTGAACGAAGAAGGCCGTGCCCAGGCCAGGAGTGTCGCCGCCGCCCTTGCCGCCCTGAAGGTGGAGTTGGCAGA
>CAZUKI010000250.1:0-3728 GCA_964620785.1 uncultured Aestuariivirga sp. | reverse complement strand
CACATGGAAAACGAGTTGCAGAAGCGCGTTGTCGGCCAGGCCGATGCGGTGGTTGCAGTTTCAACTGCCGTGCGCCGTGCCCGTGCCGGCCTGCAGGATCCCAACCGGCCGATCGGCTCATTCATGTTCCTCGGGCCGACAGGCGTCGGCAAGACGGAACTGACCAAGGCGCTGGCGATGTTCCTGTTTGATGACGAACACGCCATGGTCCGCATCGACATGTCGGAATACATGGAAAAGCACTCGGTTTCTCGCCTCATCGGCGCGCCTCCGGGCTATGTCGGCTATGACGAGGGTGGAGCACTCACCGAAGCGGTGCGGCGCAGGCCCTATCAGGTGGTGCTGTTCGATGAAGTCGAGAAAGCCCATCCCGATGTTTTCAACGTCCTGCTGCAGGTGCTTGATGAAGGCCGCCTGACAGATGGCCAGGGCCGTACTGTCGATTTCAGGAACACGCTGATCGTCATGACTTCCAACCTTGGTTCGGAGTTCCTCGTCAACCTGTCGGAGAACCAGGATACCGATGAGGTCAGGGACCAGGTCATGGATGTGGTGAGACACCACTTCCGGCCGGAGTTCCTGAACCGGATCGATGACATCATCCTTTTCCATCGCCTGATGCGGCAGCACATGGGCGCCATCGTCGATATCCAGCTCGAGCGGCTGCAGAAGCTTCTCGGCGAACGGAAGATCACGCTGGTGTTGTCGGACGAGTCCAAGGCGCGGCTTGCCGAGCTTGGCTATGACCCGGCCTATGGGGCACGGCCGCTGAAGCGTGTCATCCAGAAGTACGTCCAGGACCCTCTAGCGGAAGAAATCCTTTCAGGCAGGGTCAAGGATGGCGAGCAGGTGCAGGTCGACGTGAAGGGCGGCAACTTTGTCTTCAATGGTGCCGCGCCGGTGCGCAAGCCGGCCCAGGATGCCACTGGAGCGACAACGCTGCATTGATTGCCGGGCCTGAAGGGCTACGGGGCCCAGCCGTGCTACTGCGCGGCCTGGGCCACCTGGGTCGAGGATGGAGCCTGCTTCATCATGGCGAGCACTCGGCCCTTCAGAACCTTGAACTTCTGAAGGTCCTTGCCGGCCAGCTGGCGGCCACCGGTGGCGCGGATGGTCGTCGGGTTGACGGGCCGGTCATTCACCCGGACCTCATAGTGAAGGTGCGGGCCTGTGGCCCGTCCCGTTGCGCCGACATAGCCGATGATCTGGCCCTGGTTGACGCGCGTGCCGCGACGGACGCCCGGGGCAAGCCGCGACATGTGGGCATAGAGCGACTTGTATTTTGAGCTGTGCTTGATGACGATGGTGTTGCCATAGGCGCCATGGCGTCCGGCAAGGTCGACGATGCCGGCGCCGGCAGCGCGGATCGGGGTGCCGGTCGGGGCGCCGAAGTCAACGCCCGTGTGCATCTTTGAATAGCGCAGCAACGGATGCCGGCGCATGCCGAAGCCGGATGTCAGGCGGGCTCCCGAGACTGGTGTCTTGAGCAGGGCGCGCGAGGCACTGCGGCCGGTTTCATCATAGTAGTCGGTGTGGCCGTCTGCCCCGGTAAAGCGATAATAGATCCGGGTTTTGCCGTCATAGTTCAGCTTGGCATAGTGCAGCACCTTGCGCTTGCTGGAAGTGCCGGTCAGCGGTTTGCCAAAGAACATCTCGAAGCTGTCCGAGGCGCCGACCTGGTGCTGGAAATCAACGTCATAGGAGAAGACGCGGGTGAATTCCGCCACGATGTAGTCCGGGACATTGCTGTCCTTGGCGGTGGAATAGATGCTGGAGCCGACCTTGGAGGCAGCGCGGAAATGGTTGAATTCCGCATACTGGGAGGTTGTCCCCTGGCTCTTGCCATCGATACGGGCTGCGAAATTGCCGTCTTCGTCAGCGGAGACGACGATCGTTTCCTTCGGCCCCGGCTTGAAAGACAGTTCGACCGGGAAGATCACTTCCCGGCCGTAAAAGTCGATCTGACGGTCGAAGGTCACTTCGAACACCGTTCCAGCCTTGATCATCTGGTTCGGCATCACGGGTTCAATGGATTTCGCCAGGGCTTCTGCGGCATCCTCGTTGACGCCGCGCTTCGTCAGCTCTGTGATGATGTTGGAATTCTCGGCCAGCTTGAAGGTTTCGTCGACAGGTTCCGGTGGCGCTGTCTTGCTGATCTCGGTGATGTTTTCGCGTTCATTGTCCACGGCCTCGATCTCGGCATCGAGGACCGTCGTATCCTGCTCGCCGTAGGCGAGATCCTGCTCGGAAATCTCGGGATAGGACCAATCGCCCGTCAGTTCGCGCTCGGGAAGGACCTCGGCATTTGCCTGGGTTCCGGGAGCCTGGGCCTTGGCCAGGTTGTCGGAAATGAGCTTCTTTCTTGATGGCCCGGCGGGTGAGACATCGCCGGTGAGTTCCGCGGCTGCGGCGTGGGCATCGACGGGAACCGAGTTCTGGCCGAAAAATCCGAGGGTCACGCCACCGAGCAACAAGGTGCCGGCAATACCGACGATACAGGTTGTCAGAAGCCAGCGATGCTGGACGGGTTCTTCCAAAAAGGCAGTTTCAAGCTGGATGGGCTTCAGCTGGCGTGTGATCGGGGCAAGGCCCTGACGGTTCACAACCCGTTGCGGCACCCTGCTGTGATGCGTAGCCTTCAACCCCTCGAGCTCCCTCACTTGCATCGCCGCCAGCGCTGCATTGCCGTCCACGTCCCACCAACGGCAGGCAGTCGCTGCTGCTCGCCGAAGCAACAACGACCGGGCGACAATGCCTCCCACGGCAGTTTGCTGTCAACCTTTGAGACCGGAATGGTCCGAGATTGGCCAAAGGCCGCGCCAGGGCAAAGTTCATCGGGCAACAGTGTGACAATGGAGGGTTTAGAAATCGTTAACCATGCGCCGGACGCCTGGTCACGGCCTCCGGACGGGTTTTGTGCCTCGCTTCATGGCCCCTTTCCCGGTCTGATGGTGCGAAAAACCAGCGGAATCCGGGGTGATTCTCAGGGGCCGAAAGATTCTTGAGAATTTTTGCGACGGCTGCTTGACACTTGGGCCAAGGTTTATCTATATCACGGCCACTGAGGGACACCGGTGCTTCGGCGCCGATGCCTCTGTGCGAAATTCAAAGACGCGATCGGCTAAACCAGCCGGCCTCCTGGAGACAGGAAACCGGCAAGAAGGTTTGTCTGTCGCGCGTTTCGGAGCCTTAACGGTTCCCTGCTGATTGACATCGTAAGAGAAAGAAAGAGAAACGCAGACGGCGTGTGTCCTTGCGGTCATCGAGTGATCGATGACGAAGAAACAAACGTCTAAGCGTTTCAAATAGTAGAGATAGTACAAGCTTCGATCGCAAGATCGAAATTACATTATCTCTCGTCAATTTTTTGAAAGCTAAAGACCAGCTGATGACTTCGGTCATCAGATCCAGTTTCAAACTTGAGAGTTTGATCCTGGCTCAGAACGAACGCTGGCGGCAGGCTTAACACATGCAAGTCGAGCGCCCCGCAAGGGGAGCGGCAGACGGGTGAGTAACACGTGGGAACCTTCCTAGAGGTACGGAACAACTCAGGGAAACTTGAGCTAATACCGTATACGCTCTTGCGAGGAAAGATTTATCGCCTTTAGACGGGCCCGCGTCGGATTAGCTAGTTGGTGGGGTAACGGCCTACCAAGGCAACGATCCGTAGCTGATCTGAGAGGATGATCAGCCACACTGGGACTGAGACACGGCCCAGACTCCTACGG
>CAZUKI010000249.1:0-3737 GCA_964620785.1 uncultured Aestuariivirga sp. | reverse complement strand
GTGGCGTGGGCGCGCGGACCGCTGGCGCCGCTGTTTGACGGCTGCCTCGACGATCCGCGCGTCCGCATCGAGATCGGCGATGTCGGCAGGCTGATTGCGCGGGAGAAGGCCGGCTGGGACGCGATCCTGCTCGATGTCGACAATGGCCCGGACGGGCTGAGCCGGGCCGAGAACGACCGGCTCTATACCCATGTCGGGCTGGCGGCGACGCGCACGGCCCTGCGCCCGGGCGGGGTGGCGGCCATCTGGTCGTCGGCACCCGACGAGCGCTTCACCAAGCGGCTGACCGAGAGCGGGTTTCGGACGGAAGTGCATACCGTGCGGGCCCGGCGTGGCGGCCGCGGCGGGCGCCATACCATCTGGCTGGCGACCCGCGGCTAGGCCGAAGACACGGGAAAATCCGCGGCAAATCCGGGCCTACCCACCCCCAAGCGATGCTGCTATAGAGCCCAATCTCCTCCACCGCCGTCCGACCTGGCGCGGCCCTTACGAGCCTCAGTGCAAATGCCCGAAATCAGCAATCTGCCCAACAAGGAATATTCTGTTCGCGAGACCTTCGGGATCGACAGCGACATGAAGGTGATGGGCTATGCGGAGACCAGCCCGCATGTGCCGCCGACCGACCCGGACTATCTGTTCGACCGCAACACGACGCTGGCGATCCTGGCAGGCTTCGCCTTCAACCGCCGCGTCATGGTGCAGGGCTATCACGGCACCGGCAAATCCACCCATATCGAGCAGGTGGCGGCGCGGCTGAACTGGCCGCTGGTCCGCGTCAACCTCGACGCGCATGTGAGCCGCATCGATCTCGTCGGCAAGGACGCGATCGTGCTCAAGGACGGCAAGCAGATCACCGAGTTCCGCGACGGCATCCTGCCCTGGGCGGTACAGAACAACATCGCGCTGGTGTTCGACGAATATGACGCCGGCCGCCCGGACGTGATGTTCGTGATCCAGCGCGTGCTCGAAGTGTCCGGCCGCCTGACGCTGCTCGACCAGAACCGCGTCATCCGCCCCCATCCCGCCTTTCGCCTGTTCTCGACCGCCAACACCGTCGGCCTCGGCGACACCACGGGCCTCTATCACGGCACGCAGCAGATCAACCAGGCGCAGATGGACCGCTGGTCGATCATCACCGCCCTCAACTATCTGCCGCATGCCGACGAGTGCGGCATCGTCCTGTCCAAGGCGAGAAGCTATGCCAATGACAAGGGCCGCAAGATCGTTGCCAACATGGTGCGGGTCGCGGACCTGACGCGCAACGCCTTCATGCAGGGTGACCTCTCAACTGTCATGAGCCCGCGTACCGTCATTACATGGGCACAGAACTCCGAGATTTTTGACGGTGATGTTGGCTTTGCCTTCCGACTGACCTTCCTCAACAAGTGCGACGAGCTGGAGCGCCCCATTGTCGCCGAGTTCTACCAGCGCTGCTTCGGCGAGGAATTGCCCGAGTCGGCCGCCCGCATCGCGATCTCCTGAGGGCCTCCATGAGTTCGGCCAAGGAAGAACGCGCCGAACGCTTCAAGACCGTGCTCGGCACGGCCATGAAGACGATCGCCCTTGACCCGGAGCTTGCCGTTTCCTTCGGCAATGAGCAGCCATCGCTCACCGGTCACAAGGCAAGGCTGCCGCAGGTCGGCTCGCACGCCAGCAGCAAGGACATCTCCGTGACCCGCGGTCTCGGCGACAGCTTTGCGCTGCGCCTCGCCAATCACCGTGACGACGTTCACAACCGCTATCTTCCGCAGGGCAAGAACGCCCGCGCGGTTTTTGATGCAGTGGAACAGGCCCGCGTTGAGGCAATCGGCGCCAACGCCATGCCTGGCGTGGCCCAGAACATCACCGCCATGCTGGAGGATCGCTATAACCGCACGGTCGTCAACCGTTCGTCGAACCGCCGCGACACGCCCCTTGAGGAAGCCGTTGGCCTGATCCTGCGTGAACGCCTGACCGGTGCAGCCCCGCCTGCGGCGGCCCTGCCCTACGTCAATCTCTGGCGCTCGTGGATCGAAGAAAAAGCCGGCGGCAACCTCGATACGCTGGCAGGTGCCCTCCACGACCAGCAGCATTTCGCCAGGCTCTCGCGCGATCTCATCGCCGCACTCGACATGGCCGACGAACTGGGCGACGACCCTGACGCCGGCGAGGAAAACGAGGAGAACGAGAGCGAGGAGGATTCCGGCGAGCGCGACGAGACGCCTGAAGGCCAGGAACAGGAAAGCGAAGCGCAAAGCTCGCAGGACCTCCAGGAGGCCGAAGGCGAAAGCGAAGCCGCCGAGATGGAAGCCCAGTCCATCGACGCCGACGAGAACCCTGACGATGAAGACATCGACCAGGACAGCGACGGCGAGGAACCTTTCAGGCCACAACTGCCCTTCTCCAATTCGTCGAGCCAGGACTCTTACAAGGTTTACACCAACAGCTATGACGAGGTCGTCGGCGCCACGGACCTTTGCGACGAAGAGGAACTGACACGCCTCAGGGCCTATCTCGACAAGCAGCTTTCAAACCTGCAGGGCGTGGTGGCAAGGCTTGCCAACCGCCTGCAGCGCCGCCTGATGGCCCAGCAGAACCGTTCCTGGGATTTCGACCTCGAGGAAGGCATCCTCGATAGTTCCAAGCTCATGCGCGTGGTCATCGATCCCATGCATCCGCTCTCCTTCAAGATGGAGAAGGACATGAAGTTCCGGGATACGGTCGTCACCCTGCTGATCGACAATTCCGGTTCCATGCGCGGCCGTCCGATCACTGTCGCCGCCACCTGTGCCGACATCCTGGCCCGCACCCTTGAGCGCTGCAGCGTGAAGGTCGAGATCCTCGGCTTCACGACCAGGGCCTGGAAGGGCGGCCAGTCCCGCGAGAAATGGCTGGGGGCAGGCAAGCCGGCCAATCCGGGCCGCCTCAACGACCTGCGCCACATCACCTACAAGGCCGCCGACGAACCCTGGCGGCGGGCCCGCAAGAACCTTGGCCTCATGATGCGCGAAGGCTTGCTCAAGGAAAACATCGACGGCGAAGCCCTGATCTGGGCCCACAACAGGCTTCTCGGACGCCGCGAGCAGCGCCGCATCCTGATGGTGATTTCCGATGGCGCACCGGTTGATGATTCAACGCTGTCGGTCAATTCCGGCAATTATCTGGAGCGCCATCTGCGCCAGGTGATCGGCGAGATCGAAAGCCGCTCGCCCATCGAGCTCATTGCCATCGGCATCGGTCATGACGTCACGCGCTACTATCGCCGTGCCGTGACCATCGTCGATGCCGAGGAACTGGGCGGCGCCATGACTGAAAAGCTCGCCGAACTCTTTGACGAGAAGTCCGGTTCTCCGGCACAGCCGCCACAGCGCCGCCGCGCCGCTTGAAAACTAGCTGGTCTTTTCCCACTTCATGAGGAACGCCGCAGGCGTCAGCTCCTGCATGTCGGCAACGGCATCAGCCAGCGTCTCATGGTCCCAGTCCCACCAGGCAATTGCCAGCATCCGCTTGCGGATTTGCTTTGCAAATCGCCACTTGATCCGGCGCGCCGGCACCCCGGCAACGATTGCGAAGGCTTCCACATCCTTGGTGACCACGGCGCCGGCTGCAACCACGGCGCCATGCCCGATGGAGATGCCGGGCAGGATGACGGCGCCATGGCCGATCCACACATCATGGCCGATGTTCACGCGCCGCTGCTGCCGTGCCTCGCGGAACGCCTTGTCGATTTTGGCGCCGACGAAATATTCGTTGGGACG